>JANOHH010000673.1:0-10433 GCA_031406395.1 Verrucomicrobiota bacterium
GGCGGCGGTCTCGAACACGTTCAAGGCCGATGTCACCGGCAAATATCAATTGGCCGTCGCGCTGATGATCAGCGAAAAATTCGTGGACAACGTTTTTGACTACAACAAGTGCCGGCTCGTTTTTCGCGTGGACGGAAAGGAGTTGCTGCGGGGGGAATACAGTTGGGAAGGCGGCAAGCCTTATCACTACCAGCACGAAGTGGACTGGCCGGCGGGCAACCATGAGCTGACGTTCGAGCTGCAACCGCTCACGCCCGACGAGCCGCAAACGCGCACGCTTGCCCTCCAGATCACATCGGTGAAAATCAGCGGGCCCATGGAAAAGGTGCATTGGGTGCAGCCGAAGGATTACGCCAAGTTCTTCCCCCAGCCAGTACCGGATGACGATGCGGGCCGCCGAGTCTATGCGCGGGAGTTGCTGGGTGGTTTCGCGCGCCGGGCGTATCGCCGTCCGCCGGACGATAAGACGCTAGATCGCCTCGTGACCCTGGCGGAAGGCCTTTACCGCCAGCCGGGCAAGTCGTTCGAGGCCGGTGTGGCGCAAGGCATGGTGGCGGTACTGGCCTCGCCGAGATTTCTATTCCGTGAAGAAAGGGCGGAGAAATCGCCGGGCGGCAAAGCCTATCCGTATGTGGATGAATTCTCGCTCGCCTCGCGCCTCTCGTATTTTCTTTGGTCTTCCATGCCGGATGAGGAACTGCTGCGCCTGGCCGAAACCGGCAAGCTGCGCCAGCAGCTCACGGCGCAGGTGGATCGCCTGCTGAAGGACAAACGCTCTGACGCGTTCGTCAAAAATTTCGTCGGCCAATGGCTGCGGGCGCGCGACATCGAGAGCATTCCGATCGAAGCGCGCTCCGTCCTCGCGCGCGAAGAAAAGCTCGACCCGGAAGCGGAGCGGAATCGCAAGCGCTTCCGTGAGCTCAAAGACAAATCGGACGAGCAGCTTTCGCCGGCCGAGAAGGAGGAGTTGGCCAACATCCGCGGAACCTTCCGCCGCACTTCCCGCCAACCGCTCCGGGCGGAAATGAATAACGAGCTTCGCCTCGCCATGCGCCTGGAGACGGAAAAGTCCTTCGACTACGTCCTCCGTGAAGATCGCAGCTTGCTCGAACTCTTGGACTGCGATTACGCGTTTCTGAACGAACGGCTGGCGAAACACTACGATATCCCCAACGTCACCGGCGATGAGCTGCGGCTGGTGAAATTGCCCGCCGACAGCCCACGCGGCGGCATCCTGACGCAAGGGACGATCCTCGGGGTCACCTCGAATCCGACCCGCACCTCGCCCGTCAAACGCGGCGTCTTCATCCTCGACAACATTCTTGGCACGCCGCCGCCGCCGCCGCCGCCCGACATTCCGCCGCTGGAAGACGCGACGAAAAATGTCACCAACCACGCTCCATCGCTGCGGGAAACGCTCGCCGCCCATCGGGAGAATGCGTTGTGCAGCTCGTGTCACAACCGGATGGATCCGCTCGGCTTGGCGTTGGAGAACCTCAACGCCATGGGCATGTGGCGCGACCAGGAATTCGCCCAACCGATTGATCCGACGGGCAAATTGATCTCCGGCGAGGATTTCGCCAATGTCCGGGAGTTGAAGCGCATCCTGGCTAAGCATCACTATCAGGATTTTTATCGCACGGTGACCGAGAAGATGCTAATCTACGCTCTGGGCCGGGGGTTGGAATATTATGATGTGGAGACAAGCGATCGGATCGTGGCCCGGCTGGAAGCGGCAAATGGGCGGCCTTCGGCGCTGGTCGCGGGTGTGGTAGAATCAGCAGCGTTCCAGAAAACGCGGACGGCGGATCAAAGTGAACCCAGAAAGCCGGCCAAACCCGCCCCGCAACGGGCGGACGCCGGAAACAGACCATGAAGACCAGACGATTCAACGAATCGGATCGCGGGGCGCAGCGAAGCGCCGCCTTAACCCGCCGCCATTTCCTCCGCGGCCTCGGCGCGTGCATTGCGCTGCCCGCCTTTGAATCGTTCGCCCCGATGAAATTACTGGCTGCCGCCGGCGCGCCCGCCGGCAAGCTCGCCACCACGGCCGGCGGCGCCCCGCTGCGCACGGCATTTATCTATTTCCCCAATGGTTCGATTCCGTCCGCCTGGTGGCCGACGGGTGAGGGCGCCGATTTTCAGCTGAACCGAACCACCCAGCCATTGGCTTCGGTGCAACAAAGCATCCAGATGCTGGGCGGCCTCGAACATCTCAATGCCACGGCGGGCAGCGATGGCGGCGGGGATCACGCGCGCGCCAACGGGACATTCCTTACCGGCGTGCGGATGAAGAAGAGCGCCACGGACATTCGCGCCGGTATTTCGATTGATCAGGTCATGGCCCGCGAGGTCGGGCATCTGACGCGGTTGCCTTCGTTGGAATTGACCTGTGACGCCGGCCGCAACACCGGCGCGTGCGACTCCGGTTACTCCTGCGCCTACCAATACAACGTTTCCTGGAGTTCACCGACCACGCCGATGACCCCCGAGGCGAATCCGCGTCTGGTGTTCGAGCGGCTTTTTGGCGCTGGGGCGGCGGGGGAACGGGCCGAGCAGCTGAAACGGCGGCGGGAAGAACAGCGTTCGATACTCGACTTTGTCCTGGAAGATGCGCGCACCATGCAGCAGCGGCTCAACGCCCACGACAAAGACAAACTGGACCAATACCTCACCGGCGTGCGCGACCTGGAAACGCGGATTCAGCGGGCGGAGAAGTTCGGCGACCCCAAGGACCCCACGCAAGGCGCGCCGGCGGGCATTCCGCCCACCTACGCCGAGCACATCCAGGTGATGTTCGACACCTTGGTGCTCGCGTTTCAGACGGACTCCACGCGCGTGGCGACGCTGCTGCTCGCGCATGACGGCAGCAATCGTTCGTTCGCCGAGATCGGTGTTCCGGAGGGGCATCACGATCTGTCGCATCATGCCGACGACGCTGCGAAGATTCAGAAAATATCCGACATTGACCTCTGGTACGTGAAACAGTTCGCGCGCTTCCTCGAACGGTTGCGGGATACCAAGGACGCGGACGGCCAATCGCTGTTGCACAACTCCATGATTCTTTATGGCGGTGGCAATGCCGACGGCAACCGCCACACGCATGTCAACCTGCCCATCATCCTCGCCGGTCACGGCGGGGGCGCGCTCCAGCCCGGCCGCTACATCAAACACGGATCGAAACCCGCGAGCAACCTGTTCCTCAGCCTCGCGGATCGCATGGGCGTTCCGGGGCTGGAACGATTTGGTGATTCTTCCGGACGGCTGGCCAACGTCTAGTTTTTCCAAGCCAGCACAAACGAATGAAAACTTTTGCAACCTTGGCCGGCGCGTTGTTCTTTGGCCCTCTCTCGATCCTCGCGGCCGCCGAACCGCAGGTCATCCCGCTGTGGGAAAAAGGCGCGCCGGGATTTGAAGAGCGTCGCAATGAACCGGAGGAGGCCCAGGAATATTGGGTGCGTAACATCCACAACCCTTCGCTCACCGTCTTTCCTGCACCGAAGGAAAAAGCCAACGGCGCGGCCGTGCTGATTGTGCCCGGCGGCGGCCATAGCAAACTCGTGTTCAAAGCCGAAGGGGTGGAACCTGCGAAGTATTTCAACGACCTCGGCGTGACGGCGTTCGTTTTGAAGCATCGCCTCGCACGGGAAACGAATTCGCCGTACTCGCTGCAAATGCAGCCGCGGCAGGACGCCCAGCGCGCCATGCGCCTGATCCGCAGCCGCGCGGCGGAATGGAATCTGGATCTGAAGCGCATCGGCGTGGTTGGCTTTTCCGCCGGGGGCGAAGTGGCCGCGCTGCTCGTCTATAGTCCGACGGCAGGCGACCCGAACGCGGCGGATGCGATTGAGCGCATGAATTGCCGCGCGGATTTTCAAATCGTGATTTACCCCGGCCCGCTGGGCGTGCCGACCGGGCCCATTCCCGCGGATGCACCGCCTGCCTTTTTTCTCGTGGCCAATGACGACACAAGCCACGTCGGCCCGGTGCTGGCCCAACTTGAAAAATATCGAGAGGCCAAGCGTCCGGTGGAAGTGCATCTCTACGCAAGCGGCGGCCACGGCTTCAATCTGGGCAGCCGCTCCAAGCTGGCTTCAATTCACAGCTGGCCACAGCGCATGACCGATTGGCTGGCGGATAGCGGTTTTCTCCGGTGAGTTTGGAAATGCCGGTGACAAGGTTCGTGAGATCACTTAACCTCTCATCGCCTGCATGAAACAACGCGATCAAATCAACGCCGCCGCCAAAGCCAAACGTTGGGCGCGTCGTTTGTCCGCCCGCGTCGCAAAAGTTCTGGCCGCCCATCCCTACGCCGATTCCGACAATGTGCGGCACACTTTGATTTTGCTGGAGCAGCCGCCGTTGGAACGACTGCAGAGGAGCTTAATCCGTGGCCGCGCCACTGCCATTTTCCGAAAGTGAACTTCGCCTGCTTGGCGTGCTGTTGAAGCGCAAGGTGCGGTTCATGGTCGTCGGGCTTTCCGCCGCCACATTGCAAGGCGCGCCCGTTGTCACGCAGGATGTTGACCTCTGGTTTGAAAACCTCGGCGAACTGAAGATTTCGCGCGCATTACAGGAAGTCGGCGCGGCTTATGTTTCGCCCAGCAATTTCAATCCGCCGATGCTCGCGGGTCCGGGTGCGGAACTGTTCGACATCGTCCTGCGGATGGACGGCCTGGGGACGTTCGCCGACGAAGTAAAAAACTGCGTGGAAATTTCTCTTGGACGGCAAAAACTCAAGGTGCTTTCACTCGAACGGGTCCTTGCCAGCAAGATCGCCGCAAACCGCGCCAAGGATCGATTGACGATTCCCGTTCTGCGCGATGCCCTGGCTGCGACGCAGTCAGTGAAACGCCGAGCGAAGAAAAAGTGAAAACTGCCTTCACGAAGAAGCTTTCGAGCGAAGGCTTTGACGGCCGGTGTCCGCCCTTGATCACAGTCGTTCTGGGCAGAGGATCTGGAAGAACAGGCCGCGTGGAGACCGCTCAGCCATCGGACTACCTTGTACGAGTCAAAAGGCTTCACGAACCCTGCGGCATCATGACCAACGGGATTTCAAACCCCAGCGCACCGACCGGAAAGCAGATCGTCATCATGGTCGGCACCGCGAGCTCGGGCCGGTCGGTGGCCAAAATATTAATGGCCGTCGGCTGTGCCATCTTGGTCCCGGCTGCCGACGTGCCATCTAGGCGACAAACAATTCCTTCATCCGTTTGAGCACCGGCGGAACGGCTTGCCATGGATCGGGCTTGGCCTCGTATTCGAGGGCCACGAAACCCTGATAATTGGCTTCGCGGAGTATGTTGACCACGCGCGGCAAGTCCGTTGGTTCGCTCGCTTTCTGCCCTTTGGGCTGCAGTTCGACCTTCAATTGCACGTTCACGGCGTAGGGCGCAATTTTTGCGAGATCGGCGTAGGGGTCCGCGGTGTGAAAGTTTCCGGTGTCGAGATTGACGCCGAGCCACGGGCTTTTCACCGCGCGCACGATTTCCAGCAAGCCTTCCGGTTCGGCAACGATGCCGCCGTGGTTTTCCAGGCCGAGGAAAATGCCTTTCGCGCCGGCGTAGCCGCAGCATTCCTCCAGCGCGCCGATACACATCGTCCGCGCCTCGGCATCGCTGATTCCTTTGGCGGAGCCGGCGAAGACGCGAATGTGCGGGGCGCCCATCACCGCCGCGTAATCGATCCACCGCTTCACATCTGCGATCTGTTGGTCCAGTGGTTCGCCCTTGGGGAGCGCGAAGTTGTTGCCGACCGACGCGCCGCTGATGGCGAGCCCGCGCAGGAAGGCGTGGCGCTTGATACGAATCAAATAGTCGGCGTTCACATCCTTCGGAAAGTAATACGCGGTCAATTCCGCGCCCGCGCAGCCGTGATCGGCGCAGTAGTCGATGAAGTCGAACAGGTCGATGCGCCGGGCTGGATCAGTCTCCGTTTCGCGCGGGTGACTGGAGTCTTTGAAATACTGGCGAAACGAATAGGCGGCCAGGCTGAGCTGCAAGCGCGGTTGGCCGATCCGCTTGAAAGCTTCGGCCGACAAGGCAGGATGAAGGGCCGCGACTGCGCCCAAGCCAGCGCCCCCGGAAAGTTTCAAGAAGTGACGGCGTGAAATGGCATTCATAGGTTGACCGCAAGCTAGGGCAAACCCCGCCGAAGGAAAACCAAATCTTGCCGCAAGTCGATGTTCAAGGTCGCCGTCCCGTGGGCCGCGGGCTAGCCCGGAGATTTCACACCGCGCACGAGACGCCGACAGCGTGTAGCCGCCGACGTGAGGAGGCGGACCCGTTGCGACGCGCGCTCCATCCGCCGCCTCACGTCGGCGGCTACGAAGTTTGTGAAATGTTCGGGTTAGGTAGACCTCGTCGAACGCAAGCTGGGCGCCGCGCGGACCTCAATGGTCAGGATCAGGCGTTGACTCATTGCCATCGTCATCCGCGGAAAGTTTTTCAACCAGCGGCTCGACCTTCTTCCACAAGTCCGCCGGAACTTTTTCGCGTTGCGCCTTGGTCTCCACTTCGCCATCGAAGAGCAATTTGCCGTCCTGGTCGTGCGCGGTGAGGCGCAGCTTTGGATTGGCCACCAGCACGATCGTGCCGGCGTCGTCGGTTGTCACCAAACTCTTGGTTGCCTTGTCTGTGCTTCGCACCGTCACCCGGGCGTCATTCGCCACAAACACGCCCGCTTTCGCCAGCGCCTCGAGCTCTTTTTTCGCCTGCCGCAGCGAATCCTGATTGGTGGTGGTGCGCAGCGCTTCGTCCATGGCTCGGCGCGCCTCATCCACACTGCGTCGCACTTCCACCTGAACGCGCTTCTGATCAATCTTGGCGTCATGCAACGCCTTGTTTAGAACCACCAAGTGATCGGTGTGCAGATCACCCAAGATGGGCACATTATCAGGATTGCCGGCATGCCAGACGAAGGTATTGTCACCGTCCGCCGCCCGGTTGCGCGCCTTGGTTTTGCCCAAAGTGGCGGTGACACTTTCCTTCTTGCCGCCGCGCAGCAATTTGACCGTGACCTTGCTGCCTTCTTTCCGCGCCTGAACCAGTTTCTGCAACTGGGCGGGCAACACGAGGGTCTGCCCTTCCAACTCGAGCAGGATGTCGTTCTTCTGCAAACCGGCCTTGGCGGCCGGACTGTCCTCGGCCACGTAAGTCACCACCAAGCCCGCGCCGTCCTTCAAGCCGAGTTGCGAAACCAGCGCTTCATCCGGTTCGCTCAGTCCGACTCCCAGCCAGGTCTGTTCTTTCCCTTCCTCCGCATGATCCGATGCTTCAAGGCGTTTGATGACAATGGTTCTTTTCCTCTCAGCCCCGGCAGGGTTCTGCCCTCCGGTGTCCCCGGCGGCAACAGCAAGATCCCCGACGACTTTATCTTCCTGAGCGTTCATGTTCCCAAAACCGGCCAGGCTCAATCCGCCGAGCGTCAAGGCGAGGACCATATTCTTGTTCGTTCTTGTCATATCATTTCCAGGTTTACAGTTGGTTAATAAGTTTCAAATGCGACCGGAATGACCTCCAGTCGGGGCTTACTCTGTTCCACCACCAGCCCGCGGGCTGAATCGTGCATTACCGTCGAATCACTCCACTCCCGGACCCGGAAACGCACCGCTTCGCCCCCGGGCAATTCGCCCACCGCATCGTAGGCCGACATCAGCTTGTGGCTGATTTGAACCGCATCCGCGTTGATCCCGGTCACCGGATGATTCAGGGCCAGCGGAATCTGGCGAAGACTGACAAACGCCACGAGAACAATGGCCGAAACGGGCGCCAGCCAACGGAGCCACGGCCACCACCATTCTGTTGGGCGCGGCGTCCCAGCCCGCGTTTCCAAGCGAGGCGCGGGCGCCGCCGGCAAAGCCGCCAACATGCGCTCCATCAACTCGGGCGGCGGGGTGGCGGGTTTGAGCCGTTGCAGTTCGACCTCCATCAAATTCTGCTCGCGATCCTTCATGCCAGCACTTCCTTGGTCAACTTGCGCAATTCTTCGAGGCCATAGCGATAGCGGGAAGCCGCCGTGTTCGCCGGGATGCCGAGCGTGCTGGCGATCTCCGCGAAAGTCAGTTCGCCCCACACTTTGAGCGTTACAACTTCCCGATAAATATCCGGCAACTGACTCATGGCTGACTGTATCAACTGACTTTGCTCGCGCCGTTCGACCTCGTGATCGAACCAGGCTTCCGGCGTGCCTTCATGGACTTTCAGCTCCCGCACCGCGCGGCGATCCATGCAGCGGGCGAGATCAATGGCGCGGCGATGAATCGTCGCCATCACCAACGCCACTGGCGGTGGCGTCGAATTGTCCACGCGCTCCATCGCTTCCAGCACCGCCTCCTGCACCAAGTCCTGGGCGTCGGCCTCGAACCGGGCTTTCTGCCGGGCGAACAGCAGGAACTTTGGGGTGTGGTCATTCAACCACTGTCGCCAGTCCGCTTGTGTCGCCATGGGCTGCATCCCGGTTCGCTTCAATCATTCCACCCTTCCAAGCGTCGCCCGGGCTGGTTTTTGTCTAAAGACGCATTCACGCGCTCATTTGACCTATTGCCCGTCAATTCGCTCAGATCCATTATCAAACCATCCGCCTCCCCAGCACAATCGGTATCCATCCCCCAGCGGCGCGGCGGAAGGATGGCTGGCAGAATGGGATTTGTTTCCGCAGCCAGCCGGTTAGACTCCACGGCACGACAACCGGACGATCATGAAATCCAAATTGCGTATGAACCGCCGCCACTTCGTGAAACAAACCCTTGCCGCGACTTTGGCCACGGCATTACCCGTCGCCCTTCTGAACGCCGCTGCCGCCACCGAGAAAGCGCGGGCGTGGAACTTCTGCGCGTTCGGCAAGCCGCTGCAATTTCTCAGCTGCGATGAGCTGGCGGAGTTTATGGCGGAGCTGGGCCTCAGCGGCGTTGAGGTGGCGGTGCGGCCCGGCGGACACGTGTTGCCGGAGCGGGTGGAGGAGGATTTGCCAAAACTGGTTGCCGCCCTCAAGCCGCGGGGGCTGGAGATCACGATCCTGACTTCCGGCATCAACCGCGCGACGCAGCCGCATGCGGAAAAAGTTTTGCGCACGGCCGCGAAACTCGGGATCAAGCGTTACCGGATGTTGTGGTGGCAATACGATTTGCAGCAACCCATCCGGCCGCAACTGGACGCGTTGCGGCCGGGCTTGCAGGAGTTGGTGGCGCTCAATCGCGAGGTCGGCATCAGCGGGCTATACCAAAACCATTCCGGCCCGGACATGGTGGGCGCGGGGTTGTGGGACATTTACGATTTGATCAAAGAGTTCCAACCGCAGGATCTCGGGCTGGCTTACGACATCCGGCATGCGCAGGTCGAAGGCGGGCCATCGCGCCGCGCTTGCAGATTGATGCCTTCCATCATCCGTGCGGCGGCTGGAAACTGCCGCTCCGCTATCACCACCATGCGAAATTTGGGTCGGGTGGCGTCCAAATCCAATCGGGTGTTTCCTTAGGAAATCGGAAGTATTCAACGTGCCCGTCGCCGAACATCATGTTAAAGTGGCTCTGGCCTTTGTAATTGTGCCAGACGCTTTTGGGATCAATCACACCGCGGTTGGCGTGCCAAGGCCAATCACCTTGGATAATTTTGCTGGCGGGTCGGCGAACGACTTCGCTGGCTTTGATGGGGGTGGCTTCGTAGCTCCCGCGCGGTTGTCGTTCATCGCCGGCCACGTGCCGGACGCGAAATGAATCGTGCTGGAATTGCACGAGGTAACTATTGCCGTACTCGGTGAAACAGTCCTTCGCCCCATACGCAGCGTCCCCCTTGTCCGCCGGGCAATGAAAGACCTCCACTGCGCCCACGTAGATATTCAAAGGTCGATTCGTTTGTTCGACATTCACCCCAAAGGATTCGCCCACGACCGCGTCCAGTCGGTAGGTGCCTTTCTTGCCTCCGCCCGCGCCCCAGCATTTCTGACTGGGATAAAAGCCATTGCTGTCCTCCACATAGAGCAGGTAAGCAATGGCGATTTGTTTTTCGTTGCTCAGGCATCGGGTTTGCAGAGCTTTGGCTTTGGCGCGGGCCAGCGCAGGCAGGAGCATTGCCGCCAGGATGGCGATGATAGCAATAACCACCAAAAGTTCGATCAAAGTAAAGCCAGTCGAGCGAAGATGGTTGCATCGAGGCCAAGGCCAAGGCTTGGCCTGCGGCGGGGGGCCATTAACCAGCGATCTTCGAGATCGGGCACATGATTCTCGCATTGGTGCTGTAATAGTGGCTCGGCTCAATGGCAACTGTCAACCGCGGGATCAACACGGGATCAACAAGGGGTGTGAGACAAAATTCTTCCTTCATGCTGCGAGCGGGAGGGTGTCGTTGCGAGCGGCGTGTTGGTTGAGTCTGTATTTCCAAAAGTTTTCCAGGCGTCGGCTGCTATGAATGCAGCGCAGGGCGAGGATGTTTTCGGCG
>JANOHH010001116.1:0-2951 GCA_031406395.1 Verrucomicrobiota bacterium
GGCGCAAGCGGCGGCCAGCAGCTTCAGATTTCCGGTCTGGCACAAGTCGGTGGCAGCCAGAATACCTGGCAAACCTCGTTCTCGCTCAGCGCACTTCTGGCCAATACCTGGCAAAAGTTCACCGTTTCGCTTTCCGCCCTCGGCCTGGCTGACAAGACCAACACCACGGGCATTGTGATACAGGATCGCCTCGGCGCTGTGCAACCGACGTTTTACGTGGACGACATCCAGTTCGACGCCAAGGCCGTTCCGGCGCTCGTCCAAATCAACCTCAACACCACGCAGTCGCTCCGCACCGTGGACGCACGGCATTTCGGCGTGAACCTTGCCATCTGGGACGACAATTACGAGCCGAACAACTACGGCACCACCGCGGCGCTGCTCCAGGAGATGGGGAGTTTGTTTGTGCGCGTTCCGGGCGGCTCGCTCTCTGACGAGTATCATTGGTCCGCCAATACGAGCTGGACGAACACCTGGCAATGGAGCACCTCCTTCCCGGAATTCATCCGCGTTGCCACCAACGCGAATACGCAACTCTTCGTGACGGTGAATTACGGCAGCGGCAGTCCCCAGGAGGCCGCCGCTTGGGTGGCTTATGCCAATGGCAATGCCGCGTTGTACGGCACGGCTAATGACATCACCATCGGTGTGGATGCTGGTGGCCAAGACTGGCGGACGGTGGGTTATTGGGCGCGCTTGCGCTCCCTGACGGCTGCGGGCAACCCTGACAATCAATTCGATTTTCTCGCCATCGGTCGCAACGCACCGTTGGGAATCAAGAATTGGGAAATCGGCAACGAGTGCTATGGCACCTGGGAACGAGACACCAACGCGCTGCCAAACCACGCCTACACTTACGCGGTCCGCGCCACGAACTACATCGCCCGCATGAAAGCGGTTGATCCCACGATCAAGGTGGGTGTGGTCGGTGTTCCAGGCGAAAACGCTTACGCGAACGGTTATACCGATCATCCCGCCGTCAACCCGCGCACCAGTCAGACGAACTACGGCTGGACGCCGGTGCTGTTAACCACGCTCAAGAATCTCCGCGTCAATCCGGACTTTCTCGTGCACCATCATTACCCGCAATGGACGGATCCAAACAATGCCGCGTCGTCGCCGGCCAACGACGCCACGCTGTTGCAATCCACCGGCAACTGGGCCACCGATTCGACGACGCTCCGGCAACACATCACGGACTACTTTGGCGCCGGCGGCGCGTCCATTGAACTGGTCGTCACGGAAAACAACAGTGACGCTGGGCAGCAAGGTCGGCAATCCACCAGCCTCGTCAACGGCCTCTACTACGCCGACAGCCTGGGCCAATTGCTGAGGACCGAGTTCAATGCCTTCGTCTGGTGGGACCTGCGCAACGGCACGGACAACGCTGGATTCTTCGGCGCGAATCTTTACGGCTGGCGGACTTACGGTGACCTCGGAATGATCAACGGCCTGAACACCCGCCACCCGAGCTTCTACGCCGCCAAGTTGATGCAGTGGTTCGCCCGGCCCGGGGAAAAGATCCTAAGCGCGACCAGCGATTATACCTGGCTCTCCGCCTACGCCGCCCGCCGGGCCAACGGTGCTGTCGCTTTGTTGGTGCTGAACAAATACAACCTCACCAATCTGAACGCCCAAATCGCGCTCAATGGTTTCTCCCCCAGCGGCACCGCTACGATTCGCTCCTTCGGGATCCCGAACGATGAAGCCACCCGCACGAACGGTCCCGCCGCCGCCAAGGACATCACGACCAACAGCATCGTAAACTCGGGCACGAACTTCAGCTGCAGTTTCCCGCCGTACTCAATGACCTTGTTGACACTCGTTCCCGCCGCACCGCGGCTGGCCGTCATTTCATCCGCGGCGTCCGGACAATTCGTGTTCCAATTACAGGGTCAGACTGAAGTGCGTTATGTGATTCAAAGCTCGAGCAATCTGACCAGCTGGGTCGCCGTGGCCACCAACACCCTTATCGCCAGCACCCTCAACGTGACGAATTCAATCGCCGCCAGCCCGCCCCAGAAATACTGGCGTGCCGTTTGGCAACCGTAAGAAATCTCCCCCGCTCGATTCAGCTGCGTGCCAGACGGTCAGCTCTCCATGGATCCGGCTCGGGTGACTTTAAGTAGACCAGTTAAGCGCTGCTGCACTTCTCAGCTTATTCACTTACGAAAATGTCCCGCCACACAACGGTCGAGCGTCCCGCCAAGTCACTCGTCGCGGCCCGCAAGCGATGTCGCCCTGGTCGCTCGACACGGAATTGCAATTCGACCTCCGCGCTCTGGCCGTCAATCGTGGTTCGGGGATTCGCCCCAATCGGCAGCAGTGCCCGGTAGTCCTCCTCGCCCGGCCCATAAAGTTCCCACAACACCCGGGCGTTGTGGTAAATCCCGTTCTCATCGGTGCCGGTCGTGTAGTAAACGGGGGATGCTCGCTCCGTGACTCGCGCTCGCGCCGTGATGGTGCGCGGCCCGTGTTCTCCATTGTCCGTCAAATCGACCGTCATCCTGGGCGCCGTGCCAGCAGGTCGGGTTGGGGCCAGAGGTCCCGAGGGCTCGCTCCGGCTCCCTTCGGCGAGGACTTCGACGCGGCCATCCTCCCGGACGCGCACGACTTCGCGGTAATCATCAAGGTGGAGTCCGTCCAGGTCCCACAGGAGTTCAAAAGCGACGCCGAAGCGCAGGCAGCGCTCGATCTCCGTGAAGAAGTTGCCCATGACGGCCCGATAAGTAATGCCGAGGCGATTTGTGCGTTCCAGGTTCAACTCGCCCAAGCCCCAGAGGTTGCCGCGGCCCATGTGGACATGGCCCAGGTCGTAACCGGCTGGCAACAAGATGGCAACTTCCGCCGCGCGTTTCAGTCGTCGGTCGTCCCGGGTCGGATGGCTCGCGACGTGGGTTTGTAAGTGGCGGGCGAGGGCCAGACATTCGCCGAACGGGACGCACGCCTGC
>JANOHH010001124.1:0-3204 GCA_031406395.1 Verrucomicrobiota bacterium
GGAGTTGGTGTTGGCGTAGGGGATGCCGTTGGTCAGGGTGATGATGCTCGAGAATTGATTCGTAAATTCCGTGGCCTCGATGGTGTACGTCACCGGCACCACGTCGGCATTGAACACCCCGAGATACCAGCGACCGGGCGCGAGCGCGACCGGCGCCGAGTTGGTGAAGACGACGATGTCTTCCGGGTTGCTCCCCGGACTGAAGCTGCCGTAATCGTAACTGGTGAGTGTGGGTAGCGGCGCGCCCTTGCGAGCGACGAGATTCGCATTGCCGCTCAAGCCGAAGAGTTGGAACGACACGGCGGTGGCGGTCGGCGTCACGTCGTAATAGAAATAACGCGGCGACGCCCCGGCGGCGAGCGCGCTGGTCACCGGGACGGCATTCGTCAACGGCGTGGTGTCGTAATCCACCTGCAAGGCGAAGGTGACGGCGGCGGGCCCCGGATTACTGACCCCCAGATAATATCGCTGCCCGGGCAGGAGGGGTGGTGTGCCGGTGGTGCTCAGGATCGCGTTTTGGCCCGTCATGGCCCCCGGGCCGATCAGCATGTAACTCGGCAACAACGCGTCCTTCGGCGGCGTGAACTGATTGAACAGCACATCCAGCGGGTTGCTGGCAAACACCAAAGTATTCGTGGCGAACTTCGCCCACGCCGGCACGTCCACGATGTAATAGGCAATCTGACCGGGCGGCACCGTGTTCGTCGCGGGCACGCCCCCCACGAGAACGCCCGGCAGGGGCGTGGCATCCTGGAAGACAAATTGCAACTCCCAACTCACCAGCGACACCTGGTTTGTCGCACCGGTGCGGGAGTCCCACAGTTCCAGCGTCCAGTTGCCTTTCGCGTTCTCGCCCCGCAAGACGGCCAGGGCTTCCTCCGCCAAAACGTAGCGCGGTCCGGATGCCTCGGTGAGCGTGAAGGAATCCACGAGCACGCCGGACTGGCCGTTCGTGTCCACCGGCGTCAGAGCGACGAACGTATTACTACTGCTCGCCGTGAAGAGCAATCCGCCCGGTTGCCAGTTGGTGGTGCCGAGGAATGTGTTGGTGACCTGGCCCGGCACGAAAATATTCGCCCCCAACGCCGCGCCGCAGACCGCCGGCGGCGTGGTCATACCGCATTTTCCGGCGGCACCGGCCGCCACAATTGCTTGAACCTCAGAACCAGACAAAGCCCGGCGATAAATCGTCATTTCGTCAATGCTGCCCTTGAAGAAACAATTCAAAGTCTGGTCGTCATGATTTCCAAAACGCAATGGCGCAATCGTGGCGAGGTCTCCCGGCTCGGTGGTTGGGTCAAACACCAGAACCGACACGCCATCGACATAGAGATTTCCGCCGGTGGTTGAGTTGCGTTGAACCGAGGCGGCAATATGATGCCACTGCCCATCCTGCAAGTTTGGACCCGCCGATGCATAGTAGCTCCAAGTCGGATTGGGCAGCGGCCCATCGGACATCTGCATGGCCAATTTGCCGTCTTGCAGGTTCAGCGAGACCCCAACACAATCGGTGGTATTGGGAGCAAAGCGCTTGTCCACGAGCGTGGCGATACCAAAATCATTACCCGGCGTCGGGAACGCCTGAATCCATCCTTCAAAGGTGAAGTCAACGCCTGGACCAAAATCGAGGGCTGGGGTTGGCGGTGCGGTGATGCGGTCATCGACTCCATCCAAGAAGAACGCGCCGCTGACTTCTCCCGCGCTGTAGGTGGCACCATTCAACAAGGTAGCGCTATTTCCGTTAACAATATCAAGGGTATTAGTATCGCCGGACCACCAGCCAACTATGTCGTCCACGCTCCCGGCTTTGCGATACTCATAGTTCAGCCGATAACTGCGGCCCGGCGTCGTTGGCACCGTGCGCAGCATCTGGCCGGCTCGCAGCGCCAGCGATTGGTCGCCCACTGTCACCGGCGGGCCACCGGTAATGACCGTCACCACATTCGTGGTCTGCACGCTCCAGCCATCCACCAAGGGCGGGGAAGTTCCGAAATCCCCCGCCGCTTGCGGCGGCTCGAAGTCGCTGATGGCCAGGGCCGGTCCGGTCGGCAGGGCCGTCAACGGCGGCGCGGCGAATTTGATGGGGGTGGTCGTGAGCTTGGGGTCCTCGGTGAAGACCAGATAACTGTTGTTGTTGTTGATGGAGCTGACGGTGTAGTTCCAGGCGGTATTGGTGCTGGGATTGCCGAATTCGTTCATGATGATCGTCACCAGCGTGGACGACCCCGGGCCGTAAGGCACGGTGAACCGTCCCGCGCCAGGGATCAGGAGGCTGTCCAGCAACAATGCGCCCTGGTAATAGACCGTCATCTGATCCGGCACATTGAAGAAATCATAGTCAATCGTCAGCGAACCCGCCGTGGCGCCGGTATCAATGACGTTGGTCACCGCCGACGGCCCGCCGTTCGTGGAGACGGGAATGACATTGGTGACGCTGATCGTGGTGCCGAAGCCTTCGGTGCTCGTGCCCCCGCGATTTTGAGCCAGCAACACTCGCGTGCCCCGTGGGCTGATGAGCGTGACGGCCAGATCGGAAACGCGCGGGTGCGCAATGCGCAGGCCGACTTCCACCTGCTGGATGCGGGCGTCGTTGGTCACTGTGATGATGGAGTCCGTCACCGCGTCATCGCGCAAAGGCTGGTTGCCGACCGAATTCCCGACGATGGGCACCACGGGGCTCGCATCCAGAAAATAAGTGGCCCGATAGACGTAGGTCTGGCTGCTGGGGCTGCCGTTGAAAATCCCGACATAGTACCGGCCGGGCGAGACCGGCGGGAGGTCGGAGCGCGTGATGGAAAAGCAAGTGCCAGGGGGCGGTCCGGTGGGGGGATTGATCGTGAGCGTGTAAATGAAAACGGGCTTTGTCAATAAGAGCCTTAATAAAGTTGGATAAAACGTTTTTCCTAATTCATTTAATGTATTTATTGTTTGAAGTTGCTCAATTGACCTTGTAGTTCCATTATTTGTTAATTCAATTGATTTGTCAGGGTAAATTTGAATGGCCCGATTGTCAATAAGTTCGTTTATCGTGCCATTTATTACGGTTGACAACTTTTGTGTTTTCAGGTAAACAAGCTCCATTGGTTGCAGATTGTAAATAAAGGAATCTTTGTCAAAGCTCTTGACAATTTGGTTGAGTTTGTTGCGGTTAAAAAGTTCCAGTCCCAATAAAGTCAAAACTGTCAAACAAATAAAGAGCAAAAT
>JANOHH010001126.1:0-3361 GCA_031406395.1 Verrucomicrobiota bacterium
CCAACCAGCTCGGGCAGGCGGTGAGCTTGAGCCAGTTTCGGGGGCAGGCCCTGGCCATCACGTTCATCTTCACGCGTTGTCCGTTTCCGACCTTCTGCCCGCTGATGTCGAATAATTATCGCGCCGTGCAGGACGCCCTGGTCAAGAATCCGAACGCCCCGACAAACTGGCATCTGCTCACGCTCACGTTCGATCCCGAATTTGACACGCCGGAAAAATTGAAAAACTACTCGGCCATTTATGGCTGCAATCCCCAGCATTGGAGTTTCCTGACGGGCGCGTTGATCGATGTTACGGCGCTGGGGGAGCAGTTTGGTCTGACCTTCTGGCGCGATCCGGCGACCGGCATCAGCCACAACTTGCGCACAGTGATCGTGGACGCGCAGGGGCGCGTGCAAAAGATTATCACCGAGAACAAGTGGACACCGGAGGAGTTGACGGAGGAATTGCTGAAGGCCGCCGCTGCCAAACCGTAGTCCGGGCAAAGAGAATCACTCGGAAACCTGCCAGACGCGCCGGATCGTTTCGTGCAGCTCGGGATCGAATGCTTTCAACTCCGCTCGGGTGAACGGTTGAAAGTCGTTCTTGCCGAAGAAGGCCTCCGTGCCTTCAGCGAAGTATTCCTTCGCGTTGTTCAGTGCGTAATGGCGCTCGTGACTGCCGTTGGCGCGGAGCACGGAATCGTATTTCCCCGCGGTCTTCGCTTTTTGGTAGCACTGCTCGATGCCGGGATGATGTTCACCCAGGAAAAGCAGATGATAGCCATGCGCCAGTTCGTGCAGCACCATCCACGGCTGCTCTTTCGTCCAGGTGAGAAAATTGTCCGGGTTGGCCAGTTCAACGCCGCCGGTCTTGTCCGGGTTCACGCCATTCGCTCGCAACCACGCCTCCGACTCGTGATAGCACATGCAGGCAAACTGCTGGCTCGCGCGCTCGACCCAGATCGGGATCTTTCGCAACTGCGCCAGCGGCTGGGCCGGAATCACGTTGGTGATCTGTGCCAGCTGTGCACCCAGCAACTGCAGCGTGGGCGCGCAGAGATTGGTTTCGGCGAGCAACTTCTCGTTCACCATTACCCGCCAGCCGTAAAGGCTCCTTTCGCGGTACGCCGAAGTGGGATCGTATTCCAGCTTGGCGCCAGCGACGGGCGGTGGCGCGTTTGTCCCCACCGCGTTGGCGCCAGCCACCGATATCAACCAGACGGAAGCGACGGCTCCGCGCCAGGTCATATTGCCGCCGCAATCACATCGCCCATCTCCCGCGTGCCAACTTTGCGGGCGTTGGCTTCGTTCGAGCTGAAGATGTCGCCGGTGCGGCTCCCGGCGTCGATCGCGTGGCGCACGGCGTTCTCGATGCCCGCCGCCGCGTCGTTGAGTTGGAAACTGTAGCGTAGCATGAGCGCGGTCGAGAGGATCTGCGCGATGGGGTTGGCGAGGTTTTTCCCCGCGATATCCGGAGCGGTGCCGCCGGCGGGTTCGTAGAAACCAAAAGTACTTCCGCCCGTCGTCGCGCCGAGGCTCGCACTGGGCAGCATGCCGAGCGACCCCCCGAGCGCGGCGGCTTCGTCGCTGAGGATGTCGCCGAACATGTTTTCGCACAGCATCACGTCGAACTGGGTCGGGCGTAGCATGAGTTGCATCGCGCCGTTGTCCACGAACATGTGTTCCAGCGTCACGTCCGGATAGTTCTTGCCAACGCGCGTGACGACTTCCCGCCACAGAATGCCGTTTTCGAGCACGTTCGCCTTGTCAATGCTCGTGAGTTTCTTGCGGCGCAACCGGGCGGCCTGGAAAGCCACGTGCGCGATCCGTTCGATCTCCGGGGTGGTGTAAACCATCGTATCAATCGCCCGCTGGACACCGCCGCCGAGGTCTTCCGTCTTCTTTGGCTGACCGAAGTACATGCCGCCCGTCAATTCCCGCACGACAAGGATGTCGATGCCGTTACCCTGCCGCTCCTTCGCCAGCGGACAAGCGTGGGCCAGCGCTTTGGGCAGAGTGACGGGGCGCAAGTTGGCGAACAGGCCGAACTCTTTGCGTATGCGCAATAACGCGGCGCGCTCGGGTCGCTCCTCTTTGGGAATCGTCGGATCACGATCCGGCAAGCCGACCGAGCCGAATAATATTGCGTCCGACTGCCGGCACAGCGCGAGCGTGGCGTCGGGCAGCGCCTTGCCGGCGGCGTCAATCCCCGCCCAGCCCACGGGCGCTTCGGTAATGGCCAGTTGAAAATTGAATTTCTTCTCCGCGACGCGCAGGACCTTGATGGCTTCGCGCATGACTTCCGGGCCAATGCCGTCGCCGGCGAGCGCTGCGATCTTGAATTTTTTCATCGAGTTAAATGGTTGTTCGCGCAGTTGAAGCGAGCGGCGATGCTAAGACTTTGGGGAAGGAAGCCAATGAATTTTTGCGGGCCGAACAGACGAAATGCTTCACCCCCTTCAGTACATGCCGCGCAACTCATCGATCACCGCTCGGGCGACGGCGGGGATAATCCCCTTCTCCTTCGCATGGCCGACCGTGAACGTGACCAGCACGAAACGTTGGCCGGTGGGTAGTTCGACGTAGCCCGCGTCGTGTCGCGTTTCGCTCGTCCAGCCGGCTTTTGACCCAAGCTTTGCGCCCGGGGGCAGCGCGGCGCCGGCGTATTCACGCGCCGGATTGCCGGCAGCAGGGTCAAACGGCTGGTGCTCGTGCAAGGCCAGCATTTGCCGACTGCGCTCGGGAGTCACGGCCTGGCCGGATAAATCATTTCGTCCCCGCGAAAACTCGCCGCCTCCGGGTGCGTCGGTTCGCGCAAGTCCACCAGCGTCACGGCGATTTGATCCGACTGGAGCTTCCGCGCTGCGAGCTGTTGCAACACGGACCCGATGGAGTCATCCGCGATCCGCTGCAGGCGGGCTGCGGGTTGAATTGGCAGTGGAGCCAGGTTGATTTGCGACGGGGCGCTTTGCACGAGGACAAAGAGTATCGAGCCGGGGCGCAAATGCGGAGTCGGAAAATAGCTGAGTTCAACCCTGGCGACCGCTCACCCCGGTCTTGGACCGCCTTATTTAGAATCATTCCAATTATTGACTCCACGCACCCAATGGCTAGACTGGGTTGTTCGATGAATCTGGTAGAGAACACAAAATTTGAGCGCGAGTTGGGCGAGCGGCTGGCGACGAGCGGGTTTCGCTTCACGTTGCAGCGCCGGCACGTCTATGACGTGCTGCTGCAGAAGCGTGATCATCCCACCGCGGATGATGTGTTCATGCGGACCAAACGCCGGATGCCCGAAATTTCCCACGCCACCGTTTATAACTGCCTCGCGGCGCTCGTCCAGTGCGGGCTGGTGCGGCAGGTGCAACTCCAGCGCGGCG
>JANOHH010001146.1:0-3603 GCA_031406395.1 Verrucomicrobiota bacterium
CTCATCGGTGGAATCCTGGTGCATCAAGACGCCCAGGCGCTTGTAGGTTTTTAACATGAAATGGGTTGAAGTCGAGAGCACGCCGTCCAGCGGCGATAGCCGTTCGCTGACGAACGTGGCGACTTGCCGGAGATTATCCCCCTCCACGAAGAGCAGCAAATCGTAGGTGCCACTCATGAGGTAGGCCGAACGAACTTCGGGAAACCGGCTGATCCGTTCGGCGATGTTGTTGAACCCGCCTTCGCGCGACGGCGTCACCTTGACTTCGATGACGGCGGTCACCTTGTCGAGATTCAACTGATCTTCGTTCAGCACGGCCTGGTAGCCGCGAATGACGCCGCTTTTCTCGTATTCGGCAATGCGCTGGTTCACTTCCGCGACGGGCAGGTTGAGCAGTTTGCCCAAATTTTCCCGCGATTCGAGCGCGTTGGTCTGCAAAAGTTTTAATAGTTCGTCCATAACCGCCTCTGCGAGGCGCACAAAACCTAGTGGTTGCGGGCGTGGTTCGTCGAGCAGGAAACGGATCGGAGCCTTGGCCCGACAGCAATTGAGATTGAACTTGGCCCGGCCCCAGCGAATAATTCGTCCACAAGTGATATTACGTTTTTCATGAACGAATGGAACATTCAGTCTCGCGCCCACGGCTGCGAAGCGTGTCAACAGCCCTTCGCCGACCGGCAGTCGTATCACACGCTGCTCCTGGACGTGCCGCCGGACTTGCGCCGCACTGACATCTGTGAGCCGTGCTGGCAAAAGCAATCCACGGAGGGCGCCCCGCCGCCAGCCGGTTTCATCTCGCACTGGCAGGGAGTTTACGAAGCTCCCCCACCCGTCGTGGATGCCATCCAGAAGGAAACCGCCGAAACGCTGCTCCGGAAACTCATTGAGCAAAATGATCCAAGCCATGCACCGGCCGGCTATATTCTGGCCGTCATGCTGGAGCGCAAACGGGTGCTGAAGGTGAAGGAGCAGATCTTTCGCGACGGCAAACGCACTTTCATTTACGAACAGCCCCGAACCGGCGACATTTTTACGATCGCCGATCCCGATCTGCACCTCGATCAACTCGAACAAGTCCAGCGCGACGTGGCGGCCTTGCTTGAGCATGGGCTAACTCCTCCACCTGGAGCCGACGTTTTGCCACCCGTGGCCGCGACCGAGGCGGCTTCGGAGCTTACGCCCGCCACCTTAGCAACGACCCCCGCCAACTAAATCGCCGCCCGTGTCCGACCTCGCCGCGCTTCAAACCCGACTGGGTTACCTCTTTCATGACGCCGCCCGGCTGCGGTTGGCGCTCACGCATCCTTCCATCGCGCACGAACAAGGTGCGCCCGTGCAACACAACCAGCGCCTGGAATTCCTCGGCGACGCCGTACTGCAACTGGCGCTGACCCGCGAACTCTACGAAAAGTTTCCCGACTTCAACGAAGGCCCCCTCACCAAAGCCCGCGCCAAGCTCGTCAATCGGCGGACTCTCGCCCTCCATGGCCGCGCGCTAGGCCTCGGCGAACATCTCATCCTGAGTCGCGGCGAGGAAATTAACGGCGGGCGCGACCGTTCCTCCGCTTTGGCGGACGCCTACGAAGCGCTGGTGGGCGCCATTTTCATGGATGGCGGGTACGATGTGGCACGCGCCTTCATTCTGCGCGAATCCGGCGCCGCGTTTGGCAGCTTGGACGTAATTCCCATATTGGAAAATCCGAAAGGCGAACTCCAGGAATTGCTCCAGGCGCGTTCACCGGAAGCCCCGCATTATCACGTCGTTTCCACCACCGGTCCGGATCACGACCGCAGGTTTGAGTGCACCGTGCATCACGCCGGGACGGAACTGGCAAGGGGCGCCGGCAAGAGCAAGAAAGCCGCCGAGAGCGAAGCCGCTCTCGCCGCGCTGGAAAAGTTACGCGCGGAAACCAACCAATCCACCGCCGCCGAGGTCACGAGGCTCTAATGGAGATCCCGAATTGAAAGCGGACCAGTGAGCGGCCCAGCGTGCGCACCTCGCACGGCATCAATTGTTCAACTGCTGATTACCGCCAGCTCCTAGTATAGAAATGAAATCGCTTTTTGCCGCTGCTCACAAACTCCTCATCGGCGTCGTCCACCTCCGCCCCCTGCCCGGATCGCCGCGCTGGGGTGGGGATTTGAAGGCGGTCATTGATTTTGCCGTCGCCGATGCCCGCGCTTACGAACGCGGTGGCGCACACGCCGTGTTCATTGAAAACTTCGGTGACGTGCCATTTTCGAAAACCAGCGTGGGCCCGGAAACCATTGCGGCCATGAGCGCCGTTGGGTGTGCCGTACACGCGGCGGTAAAGCTGCCCCTCGGCTTCAACGTGCTACGCAACGATGCCTGTGCGGCGCTCGCACTCTGCGCCGCGTGTGGTGGGGATTTTATCCGCGTCAACGTCCATACGGGCGCGGTGCTCACCGACCAAGGCCTGATCGAAGGCGATGCCTACAACACGGTGCGGTATCGCAACCGCATCCGACCCGGCGCAGAAATCTTTGCCGATGTTCATGTCAAACATGCGGTGCCGCTGGGCGATTGGACGCTGGAAGATTCCGCGCACGACACGGTGGAGCGGGGGTTGGCCAATGCGCTCATTGTCTCCGGAGTTGGCACGGGTCAGGCGGCTGACCTCGCGGAGGTGGAACGCGTGCACCGGGCTTGTCCGAAAACAAAACTACTGCTCGGCAGTGGTGTAAAGGTGGAGAACGTGGAGGATTATCTGCGCTTCGCCGATGGTGTGATCGTCGGTTCCTCGCTCAAACGCGACGGGAAGCTGGCCAGTCCAGTGGATCCCAAACGCGTCGCCGCGTTGGTGAAAGCCATGCGGTAACAGAAAACCCGAATCGCCAGCTCGTCTCGGGTCAAACCATCAGATAGAAGTCGCGGTGTCGAAGGTAAACTTCTCCACGGCTATTTGAGACCCCTCACTTCGCTTCCTAAGAACTGATACTCTCTGCCGTGCGTTCGATGATTTCGCGCAAACTGGTCTTGGGCCGGAAGCCGGTGACGCATTCCAATTTCTCCACCACCGGTTTGCGGCGGCGCATGTCGTCGAAACCGGGGGCATAGGCTTCCGCGTAGGGCACAAACTCGATTGGGGAGCTTGACCCCAGCGTCTCGATCACGCGTTTCGCCAGATCCAGGATGCTGATTTCCTCCGTGCCGCCGATATTGAAAACTTCCCCGCGCGCGGCGGGTGAATTTTGCAAACGCACCAGCGCCTCCACGGTGTCCAGCACGTAGCAAAAACAGCGGCTTTGCTGGCCGTCGCCGAAGACCCGGAGCGGTTCCTCTTTTCGGGCGGCGGCGATGAAACGGGGCAGCACCATGCCGTAACGGCCGGTCTGGCGCGGGCCCACGGTGTTGAACAGGCGCACGATGACCACCGGCAGCGCGCGCTCCTGCGCGTAGGCGAGGGCGAGAAACTCATCCATTAATTTGGAACAGGCGTAACTCCAGCGCGATTGATGCGGCGGGCCGATGAGCAGATCGTCCTCCTCACTGAACGCCGCTTTCTGGCTCTTGCCGTACACTTCCGAGGTCGAGGCGACGAGCAGCGGGACATGATGGGGCGCGGCGGCTTCGAGCAAAAC
>JANOHH010001187.1:0-3140 GCA_031406395.1 Verrucomicrobiota bacterium
ACCGCCAACGGCCAGCCCATCGCCGTCAAGTTGCCTTGCACACTGGAACAGTATCCGTGGTGCAGGTTCTCTTGCTGCGCACCGCTCTAGGGCAGCCCGCGCTTGCCCGCGCGCCGAGGTTGAGCTAGTCTGCGTGCATGACAGCTGTGGCGAAAGAACTGGTCGAAATCGTCGGCGGGCTTCCCGAGGAAAAAGCGCGGGAGGTCGTTGATTTTGCCCGCTTCCTTCAGCAACAGGCCGGCGACCGCGAATGGGAGCGCATCATCGCCGATAAGCGCGCGTATCCGAAGCTGGATAAGTTTGTTGTTGATGCGTTGCGCGAAGGGCTACCCGAACCACTTGACCCTTCGAAGCTGTGATCTCCAAGACCCGGCCGGCTTTCTGGCGTGCCTATGGCCCGCTGGCATCCTCTGTGAAAGCCCGTGCACGGGAGGTCTATCGTTTGTTCGAGCAGAACCCCGATCATCCTTCCTTACGATTCAAAAAGCTTCAGGGCCGGGATAGTGTTTGGTCGGTTCGCATCAATGATCCGTACCGGGCGGTCGGAGTGCGAACGGGTGATACGGTCGAGTGGATTTGGATCGGAACGCACAACGAGTTCGACAACTTATTCACGTGAGTGCAAACACCATCACCGCCAACGGCCAGCCCATCGCCGTCAAGTTGCCTTGCACGCTGGAGGAATTTCTCGTGGCGCAAAAGCTTTTGCCGCGCAGTGTCGTGGTGGAGCATAATGGCGAAGCTGTCGCACCATCGGAGTTTGCCCGACGCCAAGTCCACGCCGGCGACCGGCTGGAGATCGTGAAAATCGTGGCGGGGGGTTGATGCCTGGTCGGCGACGTGAGGAAGCTCTGACCAAACTCAGCGAAGGCCGAAGTAAATTGGAGACTCCTTACGTCGTCTCCTACTAGACGAGGAATATTTTCCGGGACTTGTCACGCGAGGTCGTTCCCTGTTCTACTTTCTCCGCTATGCGAAGATATTTTGAATGGTGGTATCGGGCCGGCTTGGCGTTGTTGTTGTTGTTGGCGTTTTGGTCGATCTGGGCCAACGGTCAGGACGCCAGCGCCACCAACCCACCCCCGTCGCTGCCCCGGATGTCCGAGGCTGGGAGTGCGAATTTGGTGTCGTCCGAGCTTTCCAAGGTCGCTTTTCTCCGCGAGACATCATTTTTGGGCCAGCCGCTCTGGAAATATCTCGCCTCACTCATCTACATCGTGCTGGCGTTTTATGTGGCGAAGCTGGTGGATGCCATCGTCGGGGTGTGGCTCAAGCGTTGGGCGAAGAAGACGGCGAACCGGTATGACGATTTGCTGCTGGAATTGCTGCGGGGGCCAGTGAAGGTGGTGGCGTTTGTAATTTTCCTGCACATCGGTCTGGGGGTGTTTGATTGGCCGCCCCGCGCGCAGGCCCTGCTTTCCAAGGCGCTCGTCCTAGTCGTCGCCGCTTCCATCACGTATGTCGCTTTGAAGGTGCTGGATCTGGTGCTTGGGCTGTGGCGGGACCGGCAGAAGGGCGGGGAGGACAAGTTGTTCATGGAACACCTATTCCCTGTGATCCGCAAAGTAGCGAAAACGGGGTTGGTCATCGCGGCCGTGATGCTCACGGCGGACAATCTCGGCATCAAAATCACCAGCGTCCTTGCCGGGTTGTCCATCGGCGGCTTGGCGCTGGGTCTCGCCGCGCAGGACACGGTGGCCAATCTGTTCGGCGCCGTCTCCATTTTTCTCGACAAACCGTTCCACATTGGCGACCGCATCAAAGTGGAAAGCGCGGACGGCACGGTGGAGAGCATCGGCCTGCGGAGCACGCGCGTCCGTCACCTTGACGGCTATCTGATCGCCATCCCGAACAAGACCATGGGCAACGCGATCATCACCAATATCACGCAGCGCACCCTGATCCGCACCGAAATGAATCTCGGTCTCACCTACGATACCTCGGTGGCGCAAGTGCAACGCGCGGCCGCGATCCTGGAGGAGGTTTTTCGGGCCCATCCCAAGACCGGTGATCTGGTCATCAGTTTCAACCGCTTTGCGGACTCAGCTTTGAACCTTTTTATCGTGCATGTGTGGGAGGGCAGCGATATCAAGGAGCACTTTGCCGGGATGCACGAATTGAACTTGAAGATCAAGGAACGGTTTACCGCCGAGAAGATCGAATTTGCCTTCCCGACGCAAACGGTTCACCTCAAGCAGGGGTGAAGGACCACATCAATTCCCTGTCAACGCACTGCATCGAGATCGCCACCCAGCCGCCGACAATTGATGGCGGGTGACTTGTTTCAGAGATTCGTAGAGATATTCGACGGTCGGTAGAACAGGATCCAACTGCCGCTCTGCGAACCGACATCCACCGAGCCGCGCGCATTTCCCACATTGAATTTTTGCCAGTCCACGTGGCCGTCCTCAAACAGAAATTGTCCGCCCGTAGGCACCCCGCCGGTGGTTCGATGGCTGGCTGACGGTGTGGATTTTCCGTTGTCAACGACGGCCCAAGTCAGGCTACCCTTGTTCGCCGCGAGATTCCAGCTACCGACACCTTGCAATCGGTCGCTCATGATGGGCGCGTGACGATACTTCCCGCCAAGTTTCTTACGCAAATGCCAGCCCTCCAAGCCGGCAGAATTGTAAGGCCAACCGCTGGCGGTCCGACCGGGTAGATAAAAGTAACCAAGCAATTGCGCCGTGTTGTCGGTGGTAATCCCCGTCTCGGCCAAGCGATGCCATTGGTCTGTGGGGCAATACAGCACGTCGTTCTGATTGCGCTGATTTTTCGTGTCGCCGCGGCGGTTAGGATAGAGATACCTCCGGTAAAACTCGTTTAGATCGGGGGACATCCAGCTTACATCCGAGCCTTTGGAGTTGTCGGGGAAGAAATCCGCGTTGTCCCCCGCATACATCTGCACTGCCAGCCCCCATTGCTTGAGGTTGTTGCTGCACTGGGCCCGGATGGCGGTGGCCTTGGCCTTGCTGAGGGCCGGTAACAGCATCGCGGCGAGAATCGCGATAATGGCGATGACTACCAGCAACTCGATCAGCGTAAAAGCCATTTGCCTGGGCCGGCTTGATCCGCTTTCGACACCGTCAGGTCGTCGCTCCAAAATTGATTTCATCAGGTCATGTCTTTCGCTTCCCCGG
>JANOHH010000684.1:0-4719 GCA_031406395.1 Verrucomicrobiota bacterium
TTTGTAGCGCAGACTTCCAAGTCTGCTGTATCGCGGGTTTCCAAACCCGCAGACCGTGGACAATTCTGTGCGCCCAAGTTTTCGTGCGGCCAGCCGACTTGGAAGTCGGCGATACAGCAGGTTGGGAAACCTGCGCTACGAGCCAGTTGCCGTCCGACTTCGGAGTTCGGGCTTAATCTTTTCAATCCTAGCCCGGATCGCTTCGGGCGCGTTCTCCGCTTGGGTTCGGATGGGGAGGCTAAGATTAACCGGAACGATGTAGTCCGGAATTCAACGCCAAGGCGCAGCGCGGCAGGGCCGCAACCTAAGGCGCGCGGCCCTCCGGGCGGCAGTCGGTCGCTGCGGCGAACGCAGAGGTCAGGGGAATGGAGGTCAGGGGAATGAAGACCGGGCTGGAACAATTCCCCTTACCGATTCCTCTGGCATCCATTCCCCTGACATTCGCCTGCTTGGAGGTTCGTGGTTGCGGACGCGGCGATCCGCGCCTGAAAAATCTTCGCAGGATGTGTCGATGTTAAGCGGTAGCAGTGCAAAGAGGCGGAGACGCCAGGCTGAGACTGCCAACGGTAAAGGAAGTCACCACCCACTGACACCCACCAGACAGTGATGCCCGGTTCGTCGGATCGCTTGTTCTTTTTCTTTGCGTCTTCGCACCTTTGCGCCTTTGCGCCTTTGCGTTAAAAGTCATCCGCATGGATTCGGATTAAGATTAAGATTAAGATCAGGATCAAGATCGAAGCCAATCGACCGCCCCTGCCATTCACTGGACTCGGCAGTTCGATGTTTGGAGTTTGGTGTTTGGTGTTTGGTGTTTGGTGTTTGGTGTTTGGTGTTCGTTCCGCCCTTCAATAGTCATACAGCCCGCCATCCTGTGTGTAGTCACCGCCGCGGCCGCGCCCGCCTTCCGGGCCGCCCATGAAATCGCCCAGCAGGTCCCCCATGTCGGCTTCAATCTTTTCCGGATCCTCGCCGGCTTCGAGGCGTTTGATGGCGACGTCGAGTTCCTTGGGCACGGAGCCGGGCGGCAGGAGGTCTTTCATTTTCTTCATCATGTGCGCCATGTGCCGGGGATTGTTTTCGTCCAGGCCCGCCATATCGCGCTCCATTTCCAGCATCGCCCGCTCGATCCGCGGATCGTCCATGTCCGGCAAGGGCGGGCCGCCCGCCTCGTCGGGCGCGGCCGCGGGCGCTTCCGGCAAGCCGCGCGTCAGGGCGAATCGGCTGAGTTGCTTGGACAACTTTTTGTTGCCGCACTTGGGACAGGCGGGCAGGTGGTCGGGCTGTACCCGCTTCGCGAGGAAGCTGTAAATCCGCCGGCACTTGGGACATGCGAACTCGTAAATCGGCATGGCCCAGTTATGCCACGATCGGTTGGCGATTTCACGTACCGAATTCGCACCCAGGTCCGCGTCGAGCGTTGCCGGGCGGGACGCCATCGGCAAACGGCCTTGGCTTTCCTGGCCGCCGGCGATATTTTGGCCGCGTGCTTTCCGTCGCCGTCAAATTATTCGTCCCGCCCGGGCGGCGTTCGCTGCCATTCCCGATTGGCCGGTTTGGCGGAGCAGTTCGCGGCGCGACCGTGGGTTTGCTTTTCTGCCTGGCCCTCGTTCGCTGGGAGGCCGCGGGCCAAACCATCACGGCCGCCCTCCTTTCGGCGACCCCGCCCAAGTATCGCGCCGATCGAATTCTGATCCTGCCGAAAGCGGGAGTGAGCGCGGCGGGTTTGACGCAATTCCACACGGAACAGCAAGTCACGGTTCACCGCATTTTTCCCGGAGTCGGCGGGCTGCAAGTGGTCATGGTGCCGCCGGGGAAAACCGTGGCCAGCCTAATCAAAAGCTACACCGAAAGCGGCTGGGTTGAATTTGCCGAACCCGACTATGCCCGGCAGCTGGATTTGGCCCCGAACGATCCGCGCTACACCGACGGAACGCTCTGGGGCTTGAATATCACCGGTCAAGGTGGGGGCGCAGAGGACGCGGATATTGATGCCCCGGAAGGCTGGGACGTTTTGAATTCCGCCAGCAACATCGTTGTGGCGGTCATTGACACCGGCATTCGCCGGACCCACGAAGACCTGGCCACCAACATCTGGCGCAACCCCGTTGATGGCAGTTATGGGTGGAACGCCCTCACCGGCACGAATACTCCGGCTGATGACGAGGGCCACGGCTCGCTGGTGGCGGGAGTGGTTGGGGCAGCGGGCAACAACGGCAAAGGCGTGGTCGGGGTGGCCTGGCGGGTGCAGCTCATGGCGTGCAAAGCCTTTGACGCGCAGAAAAACGGTTTTGATTCCGACATCATTGAAGGCATGGAGTTCGCGCGCACGAACGGGGCCCGCATCATTAACGCGAGCCTGAGCGGCCCGGCGTTTTCAGCGTCGCTTTCCAATGCCGTCCAGGCCGCGCGCCAGGCCGGCATCATTCTGGTCGCCTCGGCCGGCAACGAAGCGGTCGATGTGGACGTGTCTCCGCGCTATCCGGCGAATTACGACCTTGATAACATCCTCTCCGTCGCCGCCACGACCCGCACCGACGCGCTCTGGAGTTCCTCGAACTTTGGCGCCACGAACGTGGACCTCGCGGCCCCGGGCCATCAGATCACCTCCACCTTTGCTTTCTCGGATGCGCAATATATTGGCCCGCTGTCTGGCACGTCGTTCGCCGCACCCTATGTCAGCGGTGTTTGCGCTTTGATGCTCGCGAAATATCCCACAGAAACGCACTCGCAAATCATCGCCCGCGTCCTGGCTGCCACCGACCCCCTGCCCGCGCTCGCCGGGAAGTGCGTCACGGGTGGTCGGCTCAATCTCCGCAAGGCGCTCAGTCCGCCGCTCCAACTCACGCCGCGCTCGCCGCCCGGCGCCTTGCCCTTTCAACTCCGGGTCGCGGGCGGACCCAATCGCACTTGCGTCCTTGAGGTTTCGACGAACCTGACCCACTGGGCGCCCGTGTTCACCAATACCACGGCGGCGAGCGGCGCCTTTGATTTTACCGACGATCCATCCCCCAGCGCGGCGCGGCGCTTCTTCCGCGCCACGTCCCTTCGCTAGCCGGCTGGAGGGTTTCGCCGGGGCTTCGTTTGGCCGGGCGCGGAGTCGCCGGGGGTCGGGGGCCGGAAACTTTATCCGTTGAAGAATCCACGCCCAACCGTCACTCTCCGCTTCGCGCTGAAAACGGCGGGAACCTGATCCGCGGTTTGAACTATGAAAACTCCCACGCTGCCGCCCACGGCCCACACGCCGCAAAACTATACCGGCCCGACCGCCGCCGCCGTGCTGGCGCAACGGAAACAATTCCTGAACCCCGGCATTTTTCTCTATTACCAAACGCCGATCATGCTGGTCGAGGGCCAGCGGCAGTATGTCTGGGATGAGCAGGGCCGGCGGTACCTCGACGGGCTCGGGGGCATTGTGACGATCAGCGTGGGGCATTGCCATCCGCATGTGGTCGCCGCGGCGAACCGGCAGAACGCCCTGCTCCAGCACTCCACGACGCTCTATCTGCACCCCAATGTCGGCGCGTATGCGGAGCAGCTCGCCGCGAAACTGCCGGGCGAACTCAAGGTCTGTTACTTCGTCAACTCGGGATCGGAAGCGACCGATCTGGCGTTGCTCATGGCGCGCGCGTACACCGGCAACTACGACGTGATCGCGCTGCGGAATGCGTATCACGGGGGCAACGCCGCGGGCATGGCGGTGACGGGGCAGAGCACCTGGAAATACAACGTGCCGCACAGCTTCGGCGTGCACCACGCGCACGCGCCGTATCCGTATCGCGGCCCGTACGGTTACGCCGACGCGGACGCGGGCCGGAAATACGCGGACGATGTGAAGGCGTTGATTGAGTACGCCACGCCGGGCACCGTGGCGGCGTTCATCGCGGAATCCATTCAGGGGGTGGGTGGGGTGGTGGAGTTTCCGCCAGGTTATCTCGCACACGCGTACGCCCACATCCGCGCGGCGGGCGGCGTCTGCATCGCGGATGAAGTGCAGACGGGTTTTGGCCGCACGGGCACGCATTTCTGGGGCTTCGAGACACAGGGTGTGATTCCCGACATCGTCACGCTGGCCAAGGGCATCGGCAACGGTTGCCCGCTGGCGGCCGTGGTCACCACCGCAAAAATTGCGCAGGCGCTCGTCGGCAAAGTTCACTTCAATACGTTCGGCGGAAATCCGGTCGCAACGGCGATGGGCCGGGCCGTACTCGAAGTCATCGAGCGGGAAAAATTGCAGGCGAATTCACTCAAGTTGGGCGCCTACTTGAAGGCGGGTTTGGAACAACTCCAGAAGAAGTATCCCGGCATCGGCGATGTGCGCGGGCAGGGATTGCTGCTCGGCATTGAAATGGTGAAAGACCCGACGACCAAAGAACCGGCGCCGGCCGCGTGCGCCGCCGTGCTCGAAGCCGCGCGCGAAATGGGTTTGCTGCTGGGCAAAGGCGGTTTGTGGGGCCAGACGATCCGCTTGGCCCCGCCGATGTGCCTTACTCCGGCGGATGCGGATTTCATTCTCGCGGTCTTCGACGCGGCGTTGGCCAGGCTGTAGCCCGCGAAGCGGACCGTGGCGCAGTTCTTAGCCGAATCCATTCGGAAGAATTTTTGACGCCAAGGCACAGCGCGGCAGGGCCGCAACCTAAGGTGCGCGGCCCTCCGGGCGGCAGTCGGTCGCTGCGGCGAACGCAGAGGTCAGGGGAATGGAGGTCAGGGGAATGAAGTCCG
>JANOHH010001201.1:0-1462 GCA_031406395.1 Verrucomicrobiota bacterium
CCTTGTTCACCTACATGCTGCACGAACTGGCGCGCGGTTACCGGACCAACCTCCAAGACGTGCTCTGCATCGGCCTCGGCGTGGGCATCGTGCCGATGCAGTTCGCCCGGGAGAACATCCGGGTGGATGTGGTGGAAATCAATCCCGCCGTGGTCCCGCTCGCGCAGCGCTTTTTCGACCTCGAACCGGAGCGGTTGCAACTTACGATTGACGATGGCCGCCATTTTGTGAACCGCTGCACCCGGCGCTATGACGTCATCGTGCTCGACGCGTTCCTCGGCGATTCTTCGCCCTCGCACCTGATGTCGCGCGAAGCCTTCAGCGCCATGCGGCGGCTGCTCAAGCCCGGCGGAGTGTTGGTGCTGAACTCTTTTGGCGCGACCGAGTCGGGCCGGGATTTTTTTACCGCGTCCCTGGACAAGACTTTGAAAGCGGTGTTTCGCAGCGTGCACATCCACGGCACGGGCAATGGCAATATTTTCTTCGCCGCTTCGGATCAGGCGGAAATGGTTTTAAGAAACGCACCTCGACTCGCGAGCGTGCATCCGAGCTGCCGGGAGGACGTGCGCCGCGCCTGCGCGAACCAGCTCGAGACAGATCCAGACCACGGCCGGGTGTTGACGGACGACTACAACCCCGCGGACTACTACGACGCCGCGAACCGCGAGCAATTCCGTCGGCTGACGGCTTCGGGGATGCGCCGGCGCTGAACCCGGGTCGGCGCTGGAGAACCGGTTCTCAACCAGACAAACACAACGCCCTCGCTATTAGCCACGGGCCGCACACGGCGTGCGCTGCAACAAGTCCGCGCGCCAGCCACTTTCCCACACCTAAATAGTCCGGGCAGCCGAGGCGCGGCAAACCCACGCGGGACTCGCAAATCGAGGAGGAGAAAAACGCAAAAATTGCACTTGTCGCCGGCATGGTTAGGCATAAAGTGGACTTAAATGAGAGCCGCAAAGAAGCAATTCCACTTCAACTGCAAGCTGACCGAGAAACCATTCCGAATCCGTTCGCGGCAATTGGCAGCAGGCCCATCGAGCAGCATGGCCACCGCCCATTCTCCAGCAGAACGTCCACCAAAAATACCAAACCAAAAACTCCTATGAATCGTCGCGCCTTCGTCAAAAGCAGCCTCCTCGGCTCCGCCGGCCTGGCCCTCTCCTTGGATTCACGATCCGAAGATTCGCCCAAACCCGCGGCTGCGGTTCCCACGGCCAAGGACGCGCTCCCCAAAGGCCGCATCGGCAAGCTCGAGGTCAGTCGCCTCATCCTTGGCGGCAACTTGCTCACGCACTACACCCACAGCCGCGACCTGCAATATGTTTATCGCCTCGCAGCCCAATACAACACGGACGAAAAAATCATGGATACGCTCGCCCTCGCGGAGCAACAGGGCATCAACACCGTCTCCATGCATAATCCGCCGCATCCCATCTCCGTGTTGCGCCGTTACCGGAAG
>JANOHH010000685.1:0-4696 GCA_031406395.1 Verrucomicrobiota bacterium
TGGGCCATTCCAAATGCGGCGCCGTTAAAGGCGCGTGCAACCACGTCCAGCTTGGCAATCTGACTGGGTTGCTGGATAAGATTCAACCCGCCGTCAGTTCCACCCTGACCCTTCCCGCCGGACAAAAACCGACCGACGCCCAAGTGGACGCCGTGGCGATCGCCAACGTGAAACTGGTGATGAAACAAATCCGCGAGCGCAGCCCGATTCTCGCCGCAATGGTCCAGCAAGGTCAGATCGGATTGGTCGGCGGCATGTATGAGCTCGACTCCGGCCAGGTGAAGTTTTTCGACTGATCTGAAACCAAGGCAATCCAACCGGACCGCCGTGAGTATGCTCGACGCCCTCCGCGCCAACCCACTTTCGCCCGCCGTGCGGTGCTACGGGCTCAGCTTCATCGCGGCGCTGACGTTTTGCCGGCGCGTGGCCAGCACCGAAACGGGCATCGTCAAGGTCGGACAGCCGGCGATGGCGGCCTGAATCCAACCCAGCACCACATTTCGCTTCCTCTCCCTCAACACATCCAGCGACTGATCCTATCGTGGAACCTCAACTCAAGGCCGAGATCCGTTTCCTCACCACGCGCCTCGGCCACATCATTCGAGAACAGGCCGGAGCCGCTCTTTACTCTCGCATCGAGCAACTTCGCGTGCTGGCCAAGGAAGTCCGGAAACAAAAGAAAGGAGACGTCGTCCGGGCCAAGCGCCGGGTGGTGGCGAATCTGAAGCTGACCGAGGCTTACCAGGTGGCGCACGCCTTCAGTCTGTTTTTTCAACTGGTCAATCTCTGCGAGGAACGCGCCCGGATTCGCCATCTCCAGGCGACCCCCCATCCCGCCCAATCGCTGGGCAGTTTGTTCCGGGAATTGAAGCAGGCGAAGGTTCCGGCGGCAAAAATTCAGGAGTGCCTCGACCGGCTCGAAGTCCAGCCGGTGCTGACCGCGCATCCCACCGAGGCCCGGCGCCGCTCGGCGCTCAGCCAGCTCTTCCGCCTCTCCGACTCCATGGTAGCCCCGGACGAAATCCTCGAGGCTCTCTGGCAGACCGACGAAATCCGCGAGCGTCGAGTCAGCCCGCTGAACGAAGCGGAGAACACGGTCTTCTATTTCGAACGGACCATCTTCGAGGCCACCGCCGACTTCTACGCCTCCTTCGACCAGGAACTGCGCGCGGCCTATCCAAAGGTTCGGCGCAAACGGGCCTTCCTCACGTTCGCCAGTTGGGTGGGCGGTGACCGGGACGGGCATCCCTTCGTCACGCCCGAGGTCAGCCTCGCGGCGGCGGCCTTGCACCGCAGCGTCGCGGTCGAGTTCTTCCGACGCGAGTGCGAGACGCTGATCGGGGAACTGAGTCACGCGACGGAACGACCAAACGTTCCACGGCAGCCCGCTCCCACCGATGATCGCCATCCGTTTCAACCCGGCGAAGTATTTCGCCAGCGGCTGATGGCGATTCGCACCCGGCTGCGCGGCCGCTATCGTTCGTCCGAGGAATTCGTGAAGGATCTCGTCGAAATCCAGCGGGACCTGATCCGGCAGCAGGCGCGTCGGGCCGCTCAAGGACGCATCGCCCGGCTCATTATCCAGGCGCGGGTCTTCGGCTTTCATCTGGCCGAGCTGGATTTCCGGGACAACAGCTTGAAGGTGACGGGCTCCCCCGACGACCTTCTGTCCGAACTCGCGACGATTCGCCATCTTCAGGCCGAGCATGGTGGCGTCGCGGCCGACCATTTTATCCTGAGCATGACCCGCAGCGCCGGGGATTTGCTGGGCGTGTTGAAGCTGGCCCGACGGGTCCGCCTTAAACGAGTGGATTTGGTCCCGCTCTTCGAAACCATCGAGGATCTCGAAAACGCGACCGAAATCCTGGGCCAACTCTGGAGCGACAAGGAATACCGGAGCCACCTCAAGGAGCGCGGCAACATTCAGGAAGTGATGCTTGGCTACTCGGACTCGAACAAAGACGGCGGCTACCTGGCGGCCAACTGGTTTCTCTACCAGGCGCAAAAGAAACTGGCGGCCCTCGCTGACGAGCGCGGCATCAAGCTGCGCTTCTTTCACGGCAAGGGCGGGAGCATTGATCGCGGCGGCGGCGCCAGCTACCGCAGCTTGCGCGCGCAACCTCACGCAACGCACAACTGCCACATCCGCATCACGGAGCAGGGCGAAATCGTCTCGCTGAAATATTCTCACCCTCTGATTGCGCGACGGAATCTGGAGCAACTGACCACGGCAGTCATCGCGGCCAACTGCCTCCCCTTGCCGGAATCGCAAACCGCCCAACTCCCGCGCTGGGAGGCGGCGATGGAAACAATCGCCCGCTCGTCGTTCGAAGTTTACCATCAGTTCGTTTACCAGACGCCCGGCTTCACGGATTACTTCTGGCAGGCCACGCCGATTGACTTGATCGAGCATCTCCGCATCGGTTCGCGCCCCGCCCGGCGGCAACCGACCCATGACATGCGCCAGTTGCGCGCGATCCCGTGGGTGCTTTCCTGGACCCAATCCCGGCACATGCTCTCCGCCTGGTATGGCATCGGGCAGAGCCTTGAACGCTTCGCCGCCGCCCACCCGGACGGGCTCGACCAGCTTCGCGACATGTATCAGCACTGGCCCTTCTTCACCACGTTGCTCGACAACGCGGCGCTCTCGCTGGCCAAAACGGACCTCTACATCGCGCGACGCTACGCCTCGTTGGTGAAATCCCCGGAGCTCCGAAACCGAATCTTCGGCAACATCGAGGAGTCCTACCATCTCTCGGTCCGGATGCTTCTGAGTGTCTGCCAGCGCACCCGGTTGCTCGTCCGTCAACCGGTGCTCGAAGAATCCATCCGCCTGCGGAATCCCTACATTGATCCGCTGCATTTTCTACAGATTCGCTTCCTCGACCTCTGGCGGCGCACTTCTGAAGCGAAACGGACCGAGCCACATCGCCGATTGCTGGCCCTGACCGTAAATGGAATCGCGTTCGGTATGAAGAGCACCGGATAAATGAGTATTCTCGACGCCATTCAAGCCAATTTGCTTTCGCCCGCCGTGCTTTTTTCCCGCGCTCGGCCTGATCACCGCGCCCCTCAAGAGCGATCTAAAATTCCTCGAGCCGCTTATTTTCGCGCTGACCATCCACCTGCTTGTGGCCAACTGGTCTTGCAACGGCGGCGCGGGTGGAATCAAAAGCTGGAGAAAACTTGCGCGGAGCAAGCGGAGTTGAAAAAAGGAACTTGCAGGTGTAAAAGTGTGGCTGCTGAAACTCAAAGACAAAAAGGACTAACCCATGAAACGACCCATCAAAAACTTGCTCATCCTCCTGGCCATTGCCGTGCTCGCCCCATTGGCGGGCCACGCCCAAAATTCCGTGATCACCTACCAGGGGCGCGTCATGGCCAACGGGACGAACTTCAACGGCGACGGCCAGTTCAAGTTTGCCCTCGTCACCAGCACGAACAATAACCAGACCGCCACGGCCACCGCCAATCGGACCGGGGCGTTCGTGACCAGCTACACCGTGACCCGGGGTGGCAATGGTTACGTCTCCCCACCCACGGTCACCATCACCGGCGGCGGCGGCTCAGGCGCGACTGCCACCGCCTTCGTCAGCGGAGGCGTGGTGGTGGCGATAAATGCCGGGGCGGCAGGCAGCGGCTATACCAGCGCGCCCACCGTGACGATTGCGCCGCCGCCGCCGGCGATCGTCTATGCCACGTTCTGGAGCAATGACGGCACGAGCGGCGCGGGCAGCGAACCCGCCGCCAGCGTCAGCGCGAGCGTTGTCACCGGGTTGTTCACCGCACGCTTGGGCGACACCGGCCTGCCGAACATGGCCGAATTGCCTGCGGGACTCTTCGCCCAGCCAGACCTCCAGTTGCGCATCTGGTTCAATGACGGCGTGAACGGCTTTGCCGTGCTGAATCCGGCCCAACCGCTGACCGCCACGCCCTATGCCCGGCACGCGGCTAATCTCAGTGGGACGCTTTCAGCGGCCAGCCTCTCGGGCCCTTACGACAACGCGGTTACCTTCAACAACGCGGGCAACAGCTTCACCGGCAATGGCGGCGGTTTGACCGGCCTCGACGCCTCGCAACTCACCACCGGCACCGTTCCCGACGCCGCGCTGGGCAACATCTGGCGAATCAGCGGCAATGCGGGTACCACGCCCGGCACTCAGTTCCTGGGCACCACCGACGACCAGCCGCTGGAGTTCAAGGTCAACGGACAGCGCGGCCTGCGAATTGAACCCACGGCGAACGGGCGGCCCAATGTCATCGGCGGATCCCTCAACACCGTGGCGGCAGGAGTGACCACGGCCACCATCGCGGGCGGCGCTCTCAACAACATCGGGGTGAACTCCCCATTCAGCGTGATTGGCGGCGGCGAAGACAACAACATCGCGGCCGATTCCGGGGGCGCCACCATCGCGGGCGGAGCCTTGAACAACATCCGGATTAACTCCGACTACAGCGCGATTGGCGGCGGCGCTTTCAACACCATCGCGGCCAATTCATTTTATGCCACCATCGCCGGCGGTTACTCCAACAGCGCTGTGTCCTACGCCTTCGCCGCCGGCCGTCAAGCCAAGGCCAATCATGAAGGCGCATTCGTCTGGGCGGATAACCAGAATAGCGACTTTGCTTCGACGGGAGTTAACCAGTTCAACATCCGCGCGGGTGGCGGCTTGCGCCTGAACAACGACACCAGCCT
>JANOHH010000064.1:0-9706 GCA_031406395.1 Verrucomicrobiota bacterium
CTGACGATGGGTTCGGGATAATCCCGCCCGAGGACGAGGCCGGCGCGGGCAAGAATTTCCGGCGGGGCTTGCCACGGTTGGTGCAGCCAAGCGTCGGGAAGTTTCGCCAGTTCAGGACACCACCGCCGGACGTAATCCCCACGCGGATCAAACTTCTCACCCTGGCTCATCGGATTAAATACGCGAAAATACGGGGCCGCATCCGCGCCGCAACCGGCCGTCCATTGCCAGCCCAGCGTATTCTGCGCGAGATCGGCGTCCACCAGCGTGTCCCAAAACCAACGGGCGCCTTCGGTCCATGACAGCAGCAGGTCCTTCACGAGAAACGACGCCACAATCATTCGCACGCGATTGTGCATCCAACCGGTCGTCCACAACTCGCGCATTCCCGCGTCCACGATGGGATAACCCGTGCCCCCCTTTTGCCAGGTCGCCAGGAACGCCGCGTCTTTGCGCCAGGGAAACCGTTTGAAATCCTCCCGCAACGGCAACTGCGGAGTCTGCGGGAAATGATACAGGAGGTGGTGGGCAAACTCGCGCCAGCCAATCTCCGTCAGAAACTGCGACGTCCGCCAGTCGCCCGTAGCCACCGACGTGGGGAGGTGGTCAGCTTTCGCGCCGGGAATCCGCCTCCTCACGTCGGCGGCTACGGTGTGCCAGATTTGTCGGGGACTGATTTCGCCGAAGTGAAGATGCGGCGAGAGCCGTGATGTGCCGGTGAGATCAGGACGATTGCGGTCGGTCGAGTAGTGGGTGAAGGCCGCGCCGAGAAAGCGTTTGAGTTGCGCGTGCGCGCCCGCCTCGCCCGGCTGCCACGCCGCGCGCATCCCTTCCGCCCACTTGATCTTTGGCTCCAATTCCAGCGCCGCCAGCGGCAGTGATTTAGGCCCGGTGGCCGGGGCGTTGAGTTTGCGTGGGACGGCCAAAGGTTTGGTCGGATCGGGCTTGGCCATGCAATGTCTCCAGAACGGTGTGAAGACCCGAAACGGTTTACCGCTTTGATTCTGAATCGTCCATGGCTCGTGCAGCAACGCGGCATTGAAACTCTCGACTTCGACACCGTCGCTGCGCAGCGCATCTTTGACGATGGTGTCGCGCGCAATGACGGCCGGTTCGTAGCAGCGATTCCAGAAGACGGCAGTTGCGCCGGTCTCGTTCACGAGCGCATGCAGAGCTTCCGTCGTCGGTCCACGGCGAATGATCAATTGCGAACCAAGTTCCCGGAGCGACGCCGCCAGCGATTTTAGCGATTGATGCAGCCACCAGTTCGACGCACCGCCCGGTGACCACGGCCTCTCCTCGTCTGGCGCATGAATGAACACCGGCACAATCGGACCGCCACGCTTCAAGGCCGCTTCCAAAGCCGGGTTGTCGGCCAGTCGCAAATCGAGCCGAAACCAGACGAGGGAGACGGGCAACCTGCTCTCGCTGATGTCAGGGGCACGTTTCATTTCGTCGCGATGGAAGGCATATTCTCGATGAGCGGCCGGCCGATGGTGGCGAACAATTCTTCCAGTGGGCCAGGTTTTGGCTCGCCGGCGAACCGCCTAAAATTTTTCCGCGTTCACCTGTGGTGTAAGCCATTGGATCACTAGCCATGCCATTTTGGTCCAGCCTGTCACCGACGATCCACCGGCAGCTAGGGATTGGGGTAACTCAAATTCAGTGCCGTTGTCGCACCGGCTTCGCTCCAGCGATAGGCCACGAGCGCTTTCAATTCGCGGATGAACAACTGGTCACCGCTTACGGCCAGATGCGCCCAGGTGTCGGCTTCGCTAATCTTGATCCGATCCGTGATGTCGAGTTTCTCCGGGTTGGCTTTGAGCAGCAAGAGCGAGCCGTTTTGATCCAACGCGAGCAGGTTGTCGCCCTGCGCCACGAGACTCCAGTATTTGCCAAAGCTCTCCGTGCTGGTCCACAACTCTTTGCCGGTGGCGACTTCGATGGCCATCGCGCGCTGGCTTTTGAGATGATTGTAAGCCACGCCCTTCACGACTACCGGCGTGGTCATGTAACCCTGCGCCTTGTGCGACCAGGCCGGCGCCGCGCTGAACTTTCCGTCTTTTTGTTCCGCGCGAAAAGCCAGCGTCTTGCCGCCGTAGGTACTCGTGAAAACCAAGTCGTCCTGCACAACCGGCGTGAGAATGTTCATTCCGCGAAAGGCCTCGACCTTCTGCGACCACAACTCCGCGCCGTCCGCCGGATCCACCCCGGCCAGTTTCTCGCGCGTTTGCACGATCAACTGCCGGCGGCCGGCGAGGTTCGCCAGCACGGGGGACGAAAACGCGCTCCCGTTCATCCCGCCGTCGTCCTTGAGCGAGCGCCAGATCAATTCGCCCGTCCGCTTGTTCAACTTGGCCAACGCGGCGCCGGCCTGGACATAGACCGCCTCGCCATCCACGAGTGGCGAACACACAAAACCGAAGGTGGGCACCTCGGTTTTGAGCTGCTTCACAAAATCATAGCGCCAGCGCTCCTTGCCGGTGGCCGCATCGAGGCAGACCAACACATCCCGCATACCCGCGACGAACAGGCTCTCGCCATTGCAGGCCGGCGTGGCGCGAATCCAATCGCCGTTGGACTTGGCAAAGAAGGGTACGGTCATCGCCCCTGGCCATTCGGTCCGCCAGACCACCTTGCCCGTCCCCCGATCGAACGCCTGAACCACTTCGGTGGCCTTGCCCACGGTTTCGGTGGTGAACACCAAATTCGACCAGGTGATGGGCCCGGAGTAACTGGGTCCGAGTTCGACGCGCCACATCATTTTGGGCGGCGTCTTGGCGAGGCTCGCCGGCCACTTCGGCCCGGTCACCTGGCCGTCACGACTCGGCCCCCGCCATTGCGACCAGTCGGTGGGCGACAATTCACCATGGGCCTCCGGGGCGGCGAGCAGAAGGGCGACCAGCACGAACAAACTGCCGGCTAGGAATGGGGGGGTGCTTTTCATGGTTAGTTTTCCGTTGGCTGATTCTGAAGTTGATACGTTGGACTCACACTTTGGGTGACCGCAGGTCCAGGCAGACGATTTGACCTTTGGCGTTGCGACAATAAAGCAATCCATTCGCAAGGGTTGGCTGGGTCCAGCACTTGCCACCGAGAACCTGAGCGCGCGCCAAAATCTCACCGCGCTCGGGTTGAGCGCCGGCAATAACGAGCTCGCCCCGCTCGGTGAGCACAATCAATCGGTCACCCGCCGCGATCTGGCTGTCCTGCCCGAATCCCGGGATGGACCATTTGATCTCGCCGTTCGCAAGATCCACGCAACGCAGTTCCTGCTTGCCCTTCTTGTAGCCACCGGCATCCACGCCATACAGATGCTGCCCACGCAGGACGGCGGTGCCGGTAAAGGTGCCGAGGTTCAGGTTCTTCCAAAGCCGCGTTTCTTTGCCCGTCGCGAAGGCAATCAACTCACCCCCGTCGTCGCCGGAACTGATGAAGACACCCGCCGGCGTCACGACCGGGTCCGCGGCATGGGTCTCGTAGCCGCGCCCGAATTCATGCCGCCAGAGCTCACGGCCGTCCGCCGGAGCCAGGGCAAAGAGGGCCTTGTTCATGTGGGCAAATAGAATCGCCTCACCGGAAGCCGAAGCGAGGACGGGAGAGGTGAAACTATATTTCCCCTTGGCCTCTTTCGCCGCTTGCCAGAGAACTTTGCCGGAAGCCAGGTCCAGCGCGACCATCGCCGAGCCATAGTTCACAAACACGCGAGCGCCCGAAACCAGCGGTGAGCCACCCACGCCCCAATCGCCATTCTTGGCGTTTACCGATTGGGCCACATTGTTACTCCAAACCACCGTTCCCTTTGCGGCGTCGAGACAAAAAACTTTTCCTGTGCGGCTGGCTACCAATAGTTGGTCGCCGTGAACCGTCGGCGTTGAGTTCGGGCCGCCTTCGTACATCTTCGGATTCAGGGGTTCGCCATACGAAAAACTCCACACGGACTCTCCCGTCTGCGCATCGACGCAGATGACCGTGTCCTGGTCGTTAGTGTTCCCCATCGTGAAGGCCCGACCGCCCGCGATGGTGATGGCGGAGAACCCCGTTCCGACCGCGGTTCGCCAAAGCACCCGTGGCCCTTCCTTGGGCCAGTCATGGCTCCAGTTGGTTTCGGTGGAGATGCCATCATTCTCCGCACCGCGCCGTTGCGGCCAATCAGCGAGCACCGGTTGCGTGAGGAAAATCGCCACGAGGGCGATTAGGCAGACGTTGTTTTTGTTGGAGGGAATAACCTGGCTCATGGGCGCGCTCACTTGCCTCTTCGGGATAGGGATTTGAATAAAGCGAATAAAGCGCGCAAGCGTTGACTCCAGCCGCGACCGTGAGCCAAGCCGAGGTAATCGCGAAACAAGGCCGCATCGTCTGGACGCGGCGCATCGTAATGCGGCCGCCAACGCCCGCTGCGCTGGGTGACAACTTTCGTGGTGGTCATTTCGAGCAACCCTTCCGGGCCGCGCGTGAGCCCGAACCCGCTGAGTTTACGTCCGCCAAAAGGCAGGCGCGCATCGGCCGTGGGCGCAATCAGATCGTTGATGATCACGCCGCCCACATGCAGACGAGCCGCGAGCGAATGAGCGGCCCTTTCGTCGCGGGTGAAGATCGTGGCGCCGAGCGCATACGGGCAATCATTTGCGAAAGTCATGGCTTCGTCATTATCCGCAACGGTAAGAATCGTGAGCAGCGGGGCGAAGATATCTTCGCGCAGCAACGGCAGCGCCGGCTTCGCACCGGCAATGACCACCGGGCCGATGATGTCACCGCTGGGTTGGATCTTGCCGGAGAGAAAGTGCGCGCCCTGCGCCAAAGCTTGCTGAAGGAGCGGGGACAAGCGTTCCCTTTGCGCGGGAGAAAAAGGCACCGGCCAATGATCGCACAGCGCCAGCGCCAGCCGGCCTTCAAATTCGGTCGCCACCGCCCGCGCGACGAACACCCGCCGGGGCGCAATGCAGGTTTGGCCAGTATTGAGCCGCAGTCCAAAAACGAGGGCCCGCACCGCCAGTTCCAGATCCGCATCCGCACGAATGATGACGGCATCGCAACCCGAAAGCTCCATCGCGGACGGGATTGCCCGCGGCGCGAGTTGGGCAAGAATCTGCGCCCCCGTCGTCGCCGAGCCGGTGAAGAAAACCTTGTCCACCCCCGTGCGAATGGCGGCTTGGGCGGCTTCGGGCGATTCCGAAAGCACGCGCAAAAGCGCCGCGGGAAGTCCCGCCGCGTTGAGCAGGCGTGCAAGTTCCTGCGTCGCCGCCGTGCCGCCGGGTCCGGGCTTCAGCAGAACGGCGTTGCCCGCCGCCAGCGCCTGCAACACCTGGACGCCCGGCAGAAAAATGGGATAGTTCGATGGCGCAATGACGAGCACCAAGCCGAAGGGTTCGCGGTGAACCGCGGAGGTCACACCGCCCAGCCAAAGCGGACGCCCGCGCCCTCCAACGCGACGGGGCGCGAGAACTTTCCCCGCCGCGCGTTCCAGAAATTGGGCGGCGGCGGCGAGCGGAATAATTTCCGAAGTGAGAATTTCGGCGACCGGGCGTTGCCCCGATCCGACCGCGGAGATCGCCACGGAGTCGGCTTGTTCCGCGAGCAAATGGCGAAAGCGCCGGATGACTTGCAGGCGCGTCCGCACCGGCACCGCCGCCCACGTTGCTTGGGCGCGGCGCATCTCGGCGCACGCGGAGCTGGCATCGAACAGGAAATCATCCCCGCCGGCAAAACCCGTCACCTTCAGATACTGGGTCTTTTCACCGGTTGACGGTTTCATAAACGGGCTCCGCACTTCCCGCCGGTGGCTGGCTCTCGCCAACCTCAGGAGTTGGCTCACGCATGCCGAAATCCTGCAGCACCAGCTTGGAGGAAATCCGCGCCGACTCGAAAATCACCGGTAAACCGCTGCCCGGATGGGTGCCGCCGCCCACCAGATACACGCCGTCGAGATCCTCAAAGCGATTGTTTGGGCGCAGGTGCAACATCTGATCCAGCGTGTGCGCCAGGTTGAAGGTGGCCCCGCGATAAATCTCATAGCGCGAATCCCAATCCGCCGGCGTAATCACACGCTCATAACGGATGCGGCCTTCAAGGTCACCATAGCCCGCCTGGGCGATCTGCCGCAGCAGGAGCTTGCGGAACCGCTCGCGTTCGCCCGACCAATCCACGTTCGGATGCTGATGCGTTACCGGGGCCAACACGTAGAGCGCGCTCTTGCCGGACGGAGCCAAGGTCGGATCCGTGACGCAGGCATTCTGAACGTAAAAGCTGGGATCATCGCTCAGCACATGCTGGTTTTCGATCTCGTCGAGGTTCTTGGCGTAATTCTCCGCGATGTGGATCGTATGATGCGGCAAATTGAATTCGCCCTCGACCCCGAGGTACATCATGAATGTGGAGCAGGAATATTTTTTCCTGGCCAACTTCTTGTCCGTCCATTTGCGGCGCAGTGGATCGGGCACCAACCGTTGCATGGCGCGGGCAAAATCGGCGTTGACCACCACCGCATCGGCACGATGGGTGCCGGTGGCCGTGCGAACGCCCACCGCCCGACGACCGGCGAACAACATTTCTTCGACCGGCTCATTCAGGAGAATTTCGACCCCCAGTCGCTCCGCCACGCGGGCCATGGCGGTGGTCACCGCGCCGCAACCGCCGATGGGATGCCACACGCCGTGTTCATACTCGAGAAACGAGAGGATCGAGAACAGGCTCGGGCAACGGAACGGGGACATGCCGAGATATTTGGACTGGAAACAGAACGCCAGGCGCACGCGCTCATCCTTGAAGAAGCGTTGGAGATAAGTATCCACCGACTGATGCGGCCGGAGCATTGACAGCATTGGCAGCAGCCGTTTATTCAACAGGCTGCTCCAGCCATTGAAAGACGTTTCGAGAATCGGCTGCATGAGCGCGAGCTTGGTGCGGTTCTCAGCGAGGAACTTGTTGAAATGCGGAGCATCGGCCGGCGAGAGGGCAGCGATTTGCTTCGCCATTTCCGCCAGGTTGGGGGTGCAATCCAACTGACCACCCGCGCCAAACTGAATCCGGTATTGCGGATCGAGCCGCACCATCGGCACTTCCCGCTCCAGCGTCGTGCCGGCGGATTTGAAGATCTCGTTCAGCACCCGCGGGTAAAGAAAAAAAGTCGGACCGAGATCGAACTTGAAGCCTTCGGCTTCAATGGTTGAAGTGCGCCCGCCGATCAGGGGAAGCCGTTCAATCACTTTGACGCGCACTCCAGCCGCGGCCAGTTGAATGGCCGCTCCCAGACCGCCCGGGCCGGCACCGATGATGATCACTTCCTTGGTCATAGCTCCCTTCGGTTTCATTTTAGGTCTTCCGGTTCAATTTAATCAGGCAGCCACGGGCATGGCATCGGGATCTTCTAACATTTTGCGAAGTTTCGACAAGGCCAGATTTTGCAACTGACGAATGCGCTCGCGGGTTAGCTTGAACTTCCGGCCCACGTCTTCGAGCGTGCGCTCGCCGCCGCTGTCGAGGCCGAAGCGAAAGCGAATGATGCGGGCTTCGCGTTCGGGCAGGTGTTTCACCAGCTCATGAATCAAAACCGTTTCGGTCTTTTCCCGCAACTGTTCAAAGGGTGACGCCGCGTTCTCATCGGCCACCACTTCGGCGACGGTGCTGCTGTTGGTGTCGCCGAGCGGCGCATCCAGCGACGACGGCCGCAGCGCCGCGCGCCGCAGCTTGGCCACCCGGCCGGGCCGGACATCCAATTCCGCCGCCAGTTCTTCATCCGTGGCCTCACGCCCGAGCAGACCGCGCAACCGCACTTCGGCTTTGCCGAGTTGATAAATCTTGTCGGCCACATGCACCGGCAGCCGAATCGTCTTGCCCTGGCTGGCCAGGGCGCGGCGGATTTGTTGTTTGATCCAGAGCGAGCTATAGGTCGTCAGCTTGGCGCCCTTGTTCGGGTCGAACTTTTCCACGGCCTTCATCAAACCGATGTTGCCCTCGTTGATCAAATCCAAGAGCGGCATGCCGAGGTGTTCGTATTCGCGGGCGATCTTGATCACGAACCGCAGGTTCGCCCGAATCATGTGTTCGCGCGCGGCGGCGTCACCTCGTTGAATGCGGTTGGCGAGGGCCACCTCCTCTTGCGGCGTGAGCAGGGCCACTTCGCCCGCCTCCCGCATGTAGAGGGCCAGGATGGAATCCATTTCTGCCGGTACGCGATTCGCAATGGTTTCTGCGGGGACGGTAACGGGCGCCAGGGGTGCCAACCACGCAACTGGGGTTGCCACAAGCGGAGGTTTAGTCTTTTTTCCGGCGGCACGTGAACTACGTTTTACAACACCCAACAGCGAACGCGTCGCACGCATCCCGATGGATGGGGTTTTGGCCGGTTGAATCCCAGTGCGCCGTGAGCCGGTTAACGCCCTTGACGATGGGGTTTTCATACCGCGATTTTCTGGCGCTGCTTGCGCCGTCGTGAGGTAATTGCCGTTAAACATGTTCATATATTGTCTAAGCAGACAGAGTCTGTCAATGGTTTGTTCAATCTATTTTCAAGAGTCGCAATCGGAGGGTTTATTTTGCACAAAAACCTTCATTTATTGAGCCAATCCTTTCAGAGGCGAACTATTTATTTGCAACTGTTTATTTATTGTCTACTATTGTGAAGATGTCAGAAGTTCAGCACTCAATCAAGATGGCCGCCCGGAAAAGTGGATTGACGGCCCATGTAATTCGGGTTTGGGAACGGCGCTACAATGCGGTTTCCCCGGACCGCACGGACACGAATCGGCGGCGCTACTCGGACGCAGAGATTGAGCGGTTGACCTTGCTGCGCCGTGCGACCCATGCAGGTCACAGCATCGGCAGCATTGCGAAGTTACGGATTGAAAAGTTGCGTGAACTGGCAGCCGAAGCGACCCCGGCCCCCATGCCGGTCGCCAAGCGGGCCGGCGACGCCGCAACGCAGACGATCACTGCGGCAATCGGCGCCATTGAGAAATTGAACTCCATCGCGCTGGAAGAAATCATCGGGCGCGCAGCGGTGACCTTTGGCCAGCACGGATTGCTGGAAAGAATCATCGCGCCGCTCGCCCAGAAAGTCGGCGAGTTGTGGCGCGACGGCAGTATTACGGCGGCCCATGAACATTTTGCGAGCGCCGTCATTCGCAATTATCTCCTCACGACTTCCAAACCCTACGCCGTGAACGGCACCGCCCCAGTGCTCGTCGTGGGCACGCCGGCGGGACAACTGCATGAGCTGGGGGCGGTCATGGTCGCCGCAGCGGCGAGTGATCTGGGCTGGCGCGTGATTTACCTGGGGACCAGCCTCCCCGCGGTGGAGATCGCGGGGGCGGCGATTCAAAACAAGGCGCGGGCCGTGGCGATGAGCATCGTTTATCCCGACGACGACCCGAATCTGGCGCAGGAACTCGAAAGCCTGCGCCGGCATCTGTCACCCGAGATCAAAATCATCGCTGGCGGCCGCGCATCGGTTTCCTACGACGCAACATTGGAGAGGATAGGCGCAATTCGCGCTCGCGAACTCAGCGAGCTTTACCGGATTCTGGAGCAAATGCGTCGGCCGGAGTAAAAAGCGCCGGGTCCGCCGCTCAGAGTTTTGTTTTGATGCCACAAGCGCGCATCACGCACCAGCCGCGCACCGCCTCGAACAACATGAACCCGCCCGAAATAATCAGGATCACGGACACCACCAGGTTGACGCCACACAAGGCCACGCCCACGGCCACGA
>JANOHH010001289.1:0-1669 GCA_031406395.1 Verrucomicrobiota bacterium
ACTCGACGGTTTTTATGGATTGAACCCCTTGCTGAAAGCGCTTGAACCGGCCTATCAGGAGGGTGCACTGGCGATCATTCACGCTGCCGGGTCGGAGGACGACACGCGTTCCCATTTCGAGGCCCAGGATTTGATGGAGCACGGCGGGATCACCGGCGGTGGCTGGCTGGGGCGATTCCTGCGCGCCCAAAACCAGACAGGCAGCGGCCCGCTCGCCGCCGTTGCCTTGGGCAAATCTATTCCAGAGTGTCTGCGTGGGTCGCCCGCGGCGACAGTTCTGCAATCGCTTGACGACTTCTCCCTCGGCGACAACCGCTCCCGCCTGACGCAATCGCTCGCGAAATTGTACGGCTCGCAAACCGATGTGCTCGCATGTGCCGGTCGCGACACGCTCGACGCCATTCGACGCGTGGAGCAACTGCGCAACACACCGTATCACCCCACGCATGGTGCGGATTACGGAAACGACGATTTCTCACGCAGCCTCCTGCAAATCGCCCGACTCATCAAGGCGCGCGTTGGACTGCAGGCGGCTTCGGTGGATTTGGGGGGCTGGGATTCGCACTTCAGCCAGTCGCTGATCATGGACCCGCTCATCACCCGGCTGGCCAAGGGCATGTCGGCCTTCTACCAGGACCTCGGCGCAGACATGAATCACACAACCGTGGTGGTGATGACGGAATTCGGCCGGCGCGTGGAGGAAAACTCGGCGTTCGGCACCGATCATGGCCGGGGCAGCGTGATGTTCGTCATGGGCGGCGGCATCAAAGGCGGGCGCGTGCTCGGAAAATGGCCGGGCCTGAGCCGCGAAGTCCTCGAAGGACCGGGCGATCTGCCGGTGATGACCAACTACCGCAACGTCCTCGCGCCGATCCTGCAGCGCCATGGCGCCGGCGACAAATTGAGCCAGGTTTTCCCCGAGTTCACAGTCGCTCCCCTGCCCTTGTATGGTTGAGCTGTGACTCGGATTCGCGGCGTTGCGCTTCAAGTTTCATTCGATTCGCGTTACCCAAGGGAAGGCAAGGCAAAGTCGTCGCCCGACTCCATCACAGATCTCGCACGTAGAGATTCATGAATTCCACCGCCCCGCCGGTGTCGCGCAGACCGAACGCACCACGCGCCGGAGCATCCGCGGGCAGCATGAAGCGCTGTGTGTCTTGGTCGTTGCGCTTCACCGACACCTCGCGACCTTTCACCGTGACGACAAAGCGATTATAGCTGCCTGGCGTCGCGCCTTCCAGTTGCACTTTTGCGCCATTGCCGCCGACACCCCGCAGCGCAATTGTCGGGACCACGGCTGCTTTTCCCTCCGCCGGCTTCGCTGGACGACAATCCACCACGAACTCCGCGTCGCCGAACTCCTTCTCCGTCCAGAGCGTGGCGGCTGCGTCGGCTACGCCGCTCTTAAGCGCGAGGCGTTCACCGCCCGCCTGCCAACGGTACTCCGTCGCTGAGTTGGTCCGCCAACCGCGCAAATCGAGCCCAGTGAAAATCGGTCGCCAGCCGAGGTCGAGCGGCGCCGTCAACTCCGCCGATGCCCCGCTCGACGGAAGTTCCTGGATGCGGAGGTTGCGAAATTCGACCGGCGCACCTTCCGACTCCAAGGCGAGATAGCCTTTGCGATAATTGCAATTCTCGCCGCCCGAAACTTCCTTGCCGTTCACGCTCA
>JANOHH010001296.1:0-2099 GCA_031406395.1 Verrucomicrobiota bacterium
GGCAACGCTCGCGCAAGAAGCGCACTTGAGCGGGGAACACCTGCGCCGACTCTGCCGCCAACAACTGGGCCGCAGCCCAATGCACCACGTCACCTACTTGCGCATGCGCCGGGCGGCTGAACTTCTGTCCGCCACCGGCGACAAGGTGGAAACCATCGCTGCGAAGGTGGGCTACCAGAATCCGTTCGTCTTTTCCACGACCTTCAAAAAATGGATCGGCTGGCGGCCTTCGGAACTGCGGACAAAAACACCGAAGCCAGTCTGAGCGCTTCCGAGCCTGGTTGCTCGTTTGCCTCTGGCTTGGCGGCAATGGTGGAAAGCGTCAGCCACGGGTCGGCGACACCAAGAAAAAAAGCAAAAAAGGGCGGCTCCCGTGAGCCGCCCCTTCATCTTCAGAAACTTCCCGTCTCAGTTTAACCGGCTTTCGGCTCAGGAACGCCCGTGCCTTCCAGGTGCACGGTTTTGTAACCGCCGATGCTCTTGAAATAGATCAGCAGCAACAGATAGATCACCGCCATCGTGGCCGGAATGAACGAGTCGGCTTTCAGCGTCTTGCGGTCGCCCGCAATGCTGGCCTCCGCCACGGCCTTTTGCTCGGGCGTCCGCAGCTCCGGCGCGATCTTCTGCGCGGCGGCCAGTTTGGTGCCGTCGAGCGCGACGGCTTCGGAGAAGAACAGAAACTTGCTGGGTTTCTCCGCTTTGTAGGCCTGCAAGGCAGCCGGATTTGACTGGCTCAAAGCCTCCGTTGAGAAGCGGTCCTTGGCATAGCCGAGTCCCGGGGAACCGATCATCCCCGCCGACAACATCCCGATGCCGCCCATGATGCTGATGGCGATGGCGCCGGTGCGCGGAAAACGGTCTGAAGCCACGGCCAGCATGGTCGGCCAGAAGAAGGTCTTGCCGATGGCATAAACCGCCAACGCCAGGAACGCGACGCCGATGCTGGTGATGTTGCTGGCCAGGTTGAGGCCGATGCACGCAAGAACTGCGCAGATCAAAAGGATGCCCACCGGCGAAATTCCCAACCGTTTCTCAATAAAGTTCGCGCAGAAGCGCAAGCTGAACATGATGGCCGAGGTCCACATGAAAAGATATTTGCCTTCCTCCGAGGTGAACAGATTGCCGGTGATGTTTTGAATCCAACCATCCGTGCCGAGTTCGACTGAGCCAACCATGGCGTGGACGACGAATAAGGTGAACAACAGAAACGAGCCGATGGAAAACTGCGTCATGATCGAGACCACGATGAGCAACACGCCGCCGACCGCGTAAGCCACCCCGGCGGAAAGCCCGAGCGCACCCTGGCAAAATAGCGTGAGGAGATAGCACACGATCAGCGCGCCAAGAATGCCGACGTCCTTGAACATTTCACCAAAGCTCAGTCCCTTCTTGGACGCTTCCGATTTAGGCATGTGCTGGCCGAAGAACATCACGCCGTAGGCTACCGTCGGGATGAGGTAAAGCGAAAGCTGAAGCTGCCAGCTCACCTTGAATCTATCGTCGAGGAGCCAACCCAGAGCGCTGCCGACCACGAGACCCGCCGGCCAGCTCGCGTGCAGAATGTTCAAGAAGTGCGTGCGGTTATTCGGGTAAAGCGTGGCGACCAGAGGATTCGCCACCGCCTCGAGCGTGCCGTTGGCGTAGGCGAAAATGAACATGCCCCAATACAGACTGGTGTACGCACTGGCACCGCCAGCGGTGAAGGTGACCACCGCCGAAAGTACGTGCATGGCAAAAGCGAGAATCACCAGCTTGCCATAGCCAATTTTGTCACAAACGACGCCACCAATGATGATCCCAAAGCAAAAACCGGAAAAGCCCGCACCCCCGATGGCTCCGAGTTGGGCCGCCGTGAAGCCGTATTCGCCCCCCCAATTGTCAAAGATGCCGCCACGAATCGCAAAGCCGACCCCGGCAGCGAAAATGGCCATAAATCCGGCGATTAACAATCGCCGGGCATTCGGCGCAATGGCTTCGTTGCTCACTTCTAGTTTACTCATAGTTTGTTGTTGGATGTATTTTGGTTTGGTTTTGGAGGGAGATCAGAGCGTGAATGCCGGCAGCTTTACAATCGCGCCGCCTTGGAGAGCCGACTGGTG
>JANOHH010001359.1:0-2877 GCA_031406395.1 Verrucomicrobiota bacterium
GTATGGCCTGCACAAATCAGATGCGGCCTTCCGAAATACCTACAAGCAGCTTCTGCTCAACTACTGCAAATTGGACACGGCGGCAATGGTGATGATCTGGATGCACTGGACAGCCCGGTAGTTGAGGTGCTTGAAAGGCGACCGCGTCAACTCTATCCGCAGTGCCTTAGTTGCGGCTGTGGTCCTCGGTCGGAGCAAGGTCTTCGGGTTTTGGCTGGCCGTGAACTGCTGATTTGCCGCGCCATTTGCCAGTCAGAAGCCAAAGTTCATAGAAGACCAGCCATTCCGCCGTCCACGGAATTATGGTTTGGTGCAAGTGCCAGTTCTTCTGCCACGGTTGCTCGCGCCAGTCGTGAAGGCAGAGCGTATCGTTGTGATACATGTGCGTGCCTTGAGTGAACTCAATCTTCGGCTCGATGACTCGCACGACGGGCGCATCCCACGGAGTGTATCGGATTTCGACGCGATAACTGCGGCTATGCTCAGTCGGTTGGATGCGACCACGACACGTCAGTTCGAGTCCGCTGATGCGGGAGTTCAGGAACGGGAATTTCTCCCGGAGCAACGCTTGTTCGGTGACGACCTTGCGATACTTGTCAGCCTTGTTCGTCGGAATCATCACCATAGAATTTATGCGCCAGGTTTGGCACGCCCGCGCCAACCAGTGCGGGGACAATCACGCCAGCGCGGTTCGTCGAGGCCAGGCCCGCATTCACGAGTGCGGCCTTGCTGAACAGTGCGTGAGCCTTGGCAGAATCCTTGTCGTAAGCCTCGAAGAAACCGTCGCTCTGGAATACCCAATCCCACGCCTCACGCGCCTGTTCCTTAGTGCAATCCGAACGGTGCAGCACGAGCAACTTGTCGAGTGCTTCACCTACACGAGTGCGTAACTCCACCATGTTCGCGTCGTTCGTGGATTTGGTCAGCTTGTCCTTGGGCGTTTTGGTCTGTGCGCGGTTCTCGACCTCCAAGCTCGCCGCCAGCCGGGTCTTGAGTTTTGAAAGCAGCCAGTAGAACGCTTCGTCGTCGCGCTCGTAGTAGCTGGGAGCGCACTCCTCGACCAGCATGGTCAGCTTGAGGCCATTCGGCATGTCCCAATCCTCGCCGCGACTCCGGGCAAAACGCTTCATCAATCGTGTCATCACACGCAGTTGCGAGCCTGCGCCGTCCCGTTGTTTGTTCAACGCTTCAACCCGGCCAATGAACCAACGATTGATTTCCGTCGGGTCAGACTCTGTGAAGCCGCTCGCCCCGGCCAGTTCCTGCCGCTCCTTGTCAGTATCGGCGTCGAGCTTTCGGTAGCACGGAATATCAACGTGGTGGCCTTCCGCGTAGAAGACGCGCACGCAGTTGTTGTGAATCTCCGGCTGCTTATTGAAGTTCGGGTCTTTGACCGCATCGCGCACCATCTCCTGCGTCTCGCGAGCGGTGTAGGCCGTGCCGTCCTTTCTCTTCAAGTCGTCCTTGTGAAACCACACGCCGTCATCAATGTCGTAGGCGTTGTTTTCCTCCTGCACCGTCGTGCCGATGGCCATCGAACCTTGCGGAATGAAATGGTCGTCGTTGAGGCGGATGCTGTCGGGACGATTCCGCTTGAGACGCGTGCGGTTCGCCTCGCGCTGATCGCGCAACTTGTCCTTCACCGCCTGTGGCAGGTTCACGCAGTCGGTTTCGTAGGATTGGACTTGTTCGTTGTAATCAAACATGGGTTGCTCCTTGGGTTGAAGTCGGGCTGGCGAGTTGCGACGCGTAGGCATTCCAGCAAATCGCGGGCACAGTGCCGAGGGACTGCAATTTCTGGAGCAGGCGAAAGAGGAAAAACACCAGGGCATTCTTGCCCGGCGAAATCGTGTGATTCACTGACGAATCAAAAATGTCAAAGGAGGCGCTGGTGAGCGCGAGCACGCAATCTAAGCGACACTCCTTCTTGAGCGCGGCGTGATGGCCGAGGAACGTAGTTCCAAATCCATCGGCCCATTCGATGTTCGGAGCGATGAGTCCGGCAGTGATCTCGAACAGAGGCTTCGCGGGATACGTGCCTCCGGCGTGCGGAATCGGGATGGAGGTGCGTTTCAATCGTCGCACCGACGCGGCTTTCTTCCCGGCGTAGTCCAAATAGCCCTTGTTGACCGTGGGTTTAACTACCATCACCGCGTAAACCGCCTCGGCGGGGACATACTTGTGGTCGTGTTGGTCCAGCAAGGTCGGGGTGTATTGCGGGTCGTAGATGACCACATCCATCTGGTCGCTGGTCCTGCCGTTGCTGTCGATGACGATGGCGGAGTCAACGGCGTATCGTTTGGGGAGATAGGCGCGCAGTGTGGAGATGAAGTGCTTCTCAGTGACATCTCCACGCTTGCCTTGATGGGTGATACTTTTTTCCGCCAATTCCAACTTTTGAAGCAGCGTGCGCTGTTCATGGTGGAACGCTTCCTGAAGGAATTCCTTCCCATGGATTTCAGAGACGCGCTTCGCTCCCGCTGCTGGTTTGGTTTTTTTGCTCATTTTGATTTACCCGTCCTACTTGCGATCGGGATTTTGCGCTGAACCAATGCAAGCGCCTGTTACCGCCCCAAAAACTACCCCTATTGGACCAGCAATTGCACCGGCAAGGCCGCCAGCAATCGCCCCGGCAAGCCCATTTTCAAACTTGGCTTGCCTTCGCTTCTCGCGATTCAAGGGAGCGCAGGTCTTTCCATTCCAACCACGAGCCGTGCGCGTCGTCTTATTGCTCTTGTCGCCGTTGCAGGTCACACAGGCGGGAAATAGATTATTGAGATGATCCGTGCCGCCCTTGGAACGAGGCACAGAATGTTCTACATGCCACGCGCCGCGAGCCCCGAGCATGCCGTAATTCACGCGTGAGAGTTTCCTGTG
>JANOHH010000701.1:0-3800 GCA_031406395.1 Verrucomicrobiota bacterium
GTTCGCGCTCTGGATTCTGGCGGCGCTGGCGCTGGCGTGTTCGACTCGATTTGACATGATTCCAACTCTGGCTATTTGTTCTGCGCTGTTCCTGGTGGGCTTGATGTCGGATTATTTGTTCGGCCGCCCGGCCGAGCGCGGGGTGTGGTGGGGCTCGGTGCTTTACACCCTGGTTCCGAACTGGCAGAATTTCTGGCTCGCGGATGCCTTGGATGCCGGTAAGAGTACGTTCCACTGGGGCTATGTGGCGAAGGCGTTCGCCTATGTCGTGGGTTACGTTGGGGCGGCGCTGGCGGTGGCGGTGACGTTGTTTGAGGACCGGGAACTGAGCTAAACCAATGCAAAATTCGAAATTTAAAATTAATCAGGTCCGACCCTCGGGCCGGCGGTCGTCCGTTGGTTTGGTATTTTTGACTTTTAACCCTTAATTCCATTGGACCGCAACCTTCAAAGAAACGGGCTGGTGAACCTGCTGGCGTTATTCGCCACGGCGGTGGCGGCTTACGGCATCGCGCGTTTTACCAACTCGCTGTCCGGCCAGGTGGCGGCGGCATTCCTTGGACTTGGTGCGCTGGTGGCTTTCGTGAGTTGGTTCCAGATGCGGTTGGAAGAGCGCGAGCGGCTCGAAAAACTGGAACTGGACGAACTCGCGCGGTCCAAGGGCAGCGCGACCTTGTTTGATGGCCGGGATGCGGAGGTTTTTGCGGCACAACGCTCCCGGCAGCAGTTCGAGAAATTCTTCGTGCCGGGTTTTACGGTCCTGCTGCTGTTGCTGCAGGGTGCGGGGGCATTTCTCCTGTGGCGCTGGCTGGATAAACTCACCGCCCTGCCGCCGGTCAAGCAGGATTTGCTGGGGCTGGCGCTGTTCGGTTTGCTGGCGCTCATTCTTTTTCTCATTGGTCGTTTCTCGGCCACGATCGCCCGCTTGGAAAATCACCGGCTGCTCCGCCCCAGCGCGAGTCATCTATTGCTGGGCGCTTATCTGTGTTTCTTCTGCGCCGCTGCCATGGCCGGGCTGAAGAGCGAGTTTCCGAAAACCGATCTCTACGTGGCCCGCGCGTTTGTAGTGGTGCTCGGCTTGGTGGCCATCGAAACTCTGGCGGCCTTGGTGTTTGAGATTTACCGTCCGCGCGTGAAGGGCAAGGTGGGCCGCCCGCTCTACGACTCGCGTCTCGTGGGTCTGCTCGCCCAACCCGAGGGCCTGGTCGCCACCGCGGCGCAAACCCTCGACTACCAGTTCGGATTCAAGGTTTCCGAGACGTGGTTTTTCCTGCTCTTTCGAAACGCGGTGCGTTGGGTGTTGTTGCTGCAATTTGGCGCGTTGTTGGTGTCCACCAGCATTGTTTTTATCGAGCCGGGCGAGCAAGCCTTGCTCGAACGTTTCGGTAAACCGCTGGCCGGTGGGGCGGTGTTGGGGCCGGGTGCTCATCTCAAATTGCCTTGGCCCGTGGACAAGGTTTATCGCTTCAGCAGCGAGCAGATTCAATCGGTCACCGTAGGCGGAGACGAAGACAAGGGCGGTCACGCCAGCGGAGTGGTCCTTTGGACGGCTGGACATCCCCACGACGAGAATTTCTTGGTGGCGAATCGGGCGCAACCCACTACCGAGGCGGCGGCCGCGACGAGCGGCCGGAAAGCTCCGCCCGTCAGCCTGATTACGGTCAGCATCCCGGTGCAATTCCAGATTACGAATCTTACGCAATGGGTTTACCAGCACGAAGACAGTTCCAATCTGCTCCGGCAAGTCGCTACGCGGGAGGTGGTGCGTTATCTGGCGAGTGTGGATGTGAATGAAATCATGTCGAGCAATCGGTTGGAATCAGCGCTTATCTTGCGGGATCAAATTCAAAGAGCGGCAGCCGCACAGACGTTGGGTGCCAAAATTTTATTCGTCGGCCTCCAGGACCTGCATCCGCCGGTCAAAGTGGCGCCGGAATACCAGAAGGTGGTGGCTGCCATTCAACAGAAGCAGGCCAAGATTCTCGCGGCCGAAGCCGAAAGCATCCGGGTCACCACGCTTGCCGGTGCGCAGGCTGTGTCCGTGACGAACGCCGCGGAGGCGGCGCGCATCAATCTGCAAGTAGTCGCCCTGGCCCGGGCCGCTGCGTTTACCAACCAATTGCCGGCGTTTAACGCGGCGCCGACCGTGTATCGTCAGCGCGCCTATTTGCAGACGTTCGCTTCGGCCACGGCCAAGGCGACCAAATACCTTATCCTTGCTACCAACACCTCGGACGTCATTACGTTTGATCTGCAGCGCCGGCTGGATGAAGACTATTTTAACAAGATTGGCGGCGCGATCCCGCCGCCCAAGAAATAATTGAAGCCATGAAACGGAACCTCTTGACCATTGTCATCGGCATTTTGCTGATCGGCATCTTCGCGCTGCTGCTCTTTGTTTTCCAGGTGCGCAAATCTGAAGTCGCCGTCGTCACGCGCTTTGGCCGGGTGGACCGCGAGAAATCCGAGCCGGGCGCGTATCCCAGATGGCCGTGGCCGATCGAGAATGTTTACAAACTGGATCAGCGCATTCAGAACTTTGAAGACAAATTGACCGAAACGCTGACCGCGGATAACAACAACCTGCTCACTTCCGTCTATGTCGGCTGGCGGATTACCGATGCGAAGACATTCTTCCCGAAATTCGCCGGCGGATCGGTCACGGTGGCGGAACGGATGCTTGAAGACGTGGTGACGCAGGCCAAAGCTGCGGTGGTGGGCAAATACCGGCTCGACAACTTCGTTAACCAGAACGAAAAGGATTTAAAGTTCGACGAGATCGAAACCAAAATCAAAGCGCTCGCGCAGAAGCAGCTGCAGGACAACAACTGCGGCATCAGCATTGAGTATCTCGGCTTGGAGCGACTTGGCCTGCCAGAAAGCGTCACGACGGCGGTGTTTGAACGGATGACCGCCGAGCGAAAGCTGCTGGCGGATAGAATCCAATATGAAGGCGAAGCCCGGGCGCAGGAGATTCGCTCTTCGGCGGAGCGCCAGGCGGCGGAACTGATTTCGAGTGCCGATGGCGAGGCGCGGAAGATTCGTGGTCGAGGCGAAGCCGTTGCGGCGGAAGTCCTGCCAACCTTCCAGCAAAACCCCGAACTCGCCACCTTTCTCCTGAAAACCGAAGCCTTGGAAAGCTCACTGAAAGAACGTTCCATTCTCATTTTCGACCAGCGCACGCCGCCCTTTGACCTGTTCAACAGTCCGGCGGCTAAACCGGCCAAGTGATGGCATGACCAACGAACCCCAAACTCCGTCGCCCGTGGACAGCGGTGCTCAGGCGCTCACCGAGGCGCTGCACAGTAGCTTCGCCATCGTCAAGGTGGTGATGGCCATCCTGTTCGTGGTCTTCGTGTTCTCCGGCATCTTCAAAGTCGAGCCACAGGAGAAGGCGATCAAGTTGCGGTTTGGCAACCCGGTGGGAACGGGCGATCAGGTCTTGATCGGTTCGGGCACCCATTGGGCCTGGCCGTACCCGATTGACGAGGTCGTCAAAATCCCCATCACTGAGATTCAGAAAGTCACCGGCAAAGGCAGTTGGTTTTTGCAATCGCCCGAAGAGGAGGCACTGAACCAGGACCCGCCCACCGGAGGGTCCCTCAACCCCGCCGTGGACGGTTACGCGATTACCGGCGACGGCAATATCATTCACACCAAGGCGACTTTAAGCTATCGCATCGAAGACCCCGTGCGCTGCGTGTTCGAGTTCGCCGCCGGGACGAACCAAATCTTCAGCCTCGCCGGGGTGTCCAATGCGGTCTTGAATGCGTTGAACAACGCGCTGGTGCATACCACAG
>JANOHH010000047.1:0-2901 GCA_031406395.1 Verrucomicrobiota bacterium
AAATCCGACACGCTGCGCACAAGAATCTCGTAGCCGCCGAGGTGACGAGGCCCACTTCAAAATCCAAAAACCAAAACGGACAGAGCCTCGTTACTTCGGCTGCGACACAGAATACTCACCCTTGGCTGCGAATCTGCCGGAACAGCCACGGCTTCGCATAGGCCCAGTGGCGTTCCACGGTCCGTTCGGATAGACCCAACGCTGCCGCGACTTCACGGTCGGTGAGGCCGACAAAAAACCTCAACTTGACGACGTCCGCCTTCACCTGGTCTTCCGCCGCGAGTTTATCCAGGGCTTCGTGAACCTGGAGCAGTTGCTCGTCACTCTCCGGGGAAACGATCTCGACTTCGTCCAGGTCCACGCGTTCCTGTCCGCCGCCGTGGCGCAGACGTTGCCGGCGGCGGGCTTTTTCAATCAGGATGCGGCGCATCGCTTCCGCCGCGGCGGCAAAGAAGTGCGCACGGTTCTCCCAGCGCTGATTTTCAGCGCCCGCGAGTCGCAGCCAGGCTTCGTGGACCAGGGCTGTGGGTTGCAGCGTTTGACCGGGCGCTTCGTTCGCCATCCGAAAGGCAGCCAACTTGCGCAGCTCGGTGTAAACCAAAGGCAACAGTTGCTCGGCCACGGTGTGATCGCCTTGCTCGGCGGCGTTGAGAATGCGCGTAAGATCGCTCATGCAAACAGCATCGGTTTTGTGATTCGCCAAAGCTTGGCCCAATCGTCTGGAGTCTTAAAGGCAAATCAACAGGGGCAAAGCTTGCCCATCCTTTGCCGATTGACGCCGGACGGCTTGCGCTGGCTCATTGATGGTAAACCAGCGGTGGAGAACGATGGCGGGGCCGGTTGCAGCTTGTGGTGGAAGGCCAACGGCCTCCTCCAGGCAGGGGTTCCCACAAAAGTGCTGTTCCACTAAACCGGTCAACTGCCCCCTTCCGCCCGACGCCACCATCGAGGTAATTTTTGGGCGGACCCGTCCGTTCATCTATCCGTAGTAGCCATCGTTAGGCGGCTCAAACTGTACTTGCGACTTAAGATCCGATTTGGAGTTGGCCTCGTGACTGATGGCTACTTGAACGGCAGCACCCGCGCCAGGAGCAACGTTTCCAGCAGACCGGCCACGGACATCGCAAACGCCAGCACTGTCCACGTCCGCAGCGTTTCGCGTTCGGTGAAACCGCTCAACCGACTGATCACCCAGAAACCGCTGTCGTTCATCCACGACAGTCCCAACGCGCCGAAGCCGATCCCCAGAAACAAATACATCGGGTGATACGGCAGGTCCGTGCCCGCGGTGACGCCCACCATCATCGCCGCCGTGGTTAGCATGGAAACCGTGGCCGAACCTTGGGCGAACTTCATCAGCACCGCCACCGCCCAAGCAAGGAAGATCAGGTTAAGATCGCGGCCCGCCGCGAAGTGGCGGATCGCCTCGCCCACACCGGCGTGCTTGAGCATGCCGCCAAACGCACCGCCCGCACTGGTGATCAATATGATCACCCCCGCCGTTTCCAGCGCCGGCCCCAATAGCGTGCCCAGTCCGGCCAGCTTCAGTTGCCGCTGGCGGACGACGAGCGTCATCGCCAGCAAGGCCCCGATCAACAGGGCGATGTTGCGATTGCCGATGAATTCAAACAGCGGATACCACGCGCCGAGTCGGGCCGCGCCGCCAAAGGCAGCGAGGAAGGAAGCGGTTGAAATCAGGAAAATTGGCAACAACACCGGCAGGATGGCAGCGGCGAAGGAGGGCAGTTCACTTTCGGGCTTGCTGGTGATGCTTTGCAGTTCGGCCAGCGGCATGCCCGCCGTTTCCCGCAACGGCACATCGCACCGCCGGTTAAGCCACTTGGACACTTGCCAGCCAAACATCACCGGCGGAATGGCGGCCAGCGTGCCGACGATGACGGACCAACCGAGGTCCACCTTCAACGCCTCCGCCATCGCCAGCGGCCCTGGATGCGGCGCCACGAGCGAATGGGTCACGGCCCCGGCCGTGCAAATCGCCAGCACGAACAGCGTGTAGTCTCTGCCCGTCCGTAAGCGCAACGCCCGCGCCAGGGGAATGAGCAGCATGAAAAACGTGTCAAAGAAGATCGGCAGGCCAAGCAGAAAACCGCTCGTCACCAGCGCCAGACCGGCGCGCCGCTCGCCGAACGCGGCGATAAACCGGCGCACCACCTTGTCCGCCGCACCGCTCTCCAGGATGCACACTCCGATGATCGAGGCGAGCGCGATGACGACCCCGACCTTGCCGCAGACCGTGCCGAACTCCAGGGTGGTTAGCTCGACGGCTTGAATCCAGTGACTCTTGGCCGGCTCCCCAGGCAGACTTCCGCGCGGGGCCAGCAGCCCGGCGAGAATCGCCACGCCGATCAGCGCCAGGAACGCATGCACCCGCAGCTTCGTGATCAGGGTGATAATGGTGACCACACAGATGAGCAGAATGACGAACGGCCAGAGAGGGGAGGTGTTCACGGCTGAGTAACGTGGCGGCGATGCATTTGGCGGGGGAGGAGTTTACGGATGCATGCCCAGTCGGCAATTTCCAATTCCAAAACTCTCCCATAGCGCACCGCCAGCCCGTCGTATCGGAACAAACCACCCAGCCGCAACCAAACTACCGCGCAATCTGATTTAACGCCGCGGCCGCAAAGGCGCTCGCCAAGGCCGCGGGGCGCGGGCGGTCCCTCGTCCGCAGCAGTTTGGTTGCAGGGAGACGTCCGGATAGTTTTGACGGCTCCCCTGCCGTTCACCCGCTGCGACCTGGGACCGGTCGCGCTCCGCCAGCTTTTGCTTGTATCGGCCCAGCCGCAAAGCCAACCTCAGCTCGCCCACAAACTCAAACTTCGTCAATAATGAATGCAAAGCCCGCCCCTGCCCTGACGGCCCAAGCAACGGAGCCAGTCG
>JANOHH010000067.1:0-4547 GCA_031406395.1 Verrucomicrobiota bacterium
GTCGCACCACCAAGGCCGTCCACCTCCAACGGCGGGGGGGCACGTTTGTCCTATCTCGATTTGCGTTCATCGATGCCCCAATCTTTGACAAAACCCTTTCGCGCGAGTCGCTGGCGGAGCATTTGCGCGCCGTCGGTCAGGCGCTCGGGGCCAAGACCAAGATGATGGCTTTGACTGCGAACGTGAATGATGCGCTGGTGCGCCATGTCGAGCTGCCCCGTTTGCCGTTGGATGAGATGCGTCTGGTGCTCAAACACAATTCGCGGAACTACCTGCAACAAGACCTTTCCAACTATATCTTTGACTGCCACTTCCTGCCGCCCGGAGCGGAGGCCAGCCCGGCGAACGGTGGGAAAGCAGCCGGCGCCGGTGCCAAGAATAAAGTCCTCGTCGCTGGCGGAAAGAAAGAACTGGTGGCCGATTATGTGGAAGCCGCCAAGAGCGCTGGGCTGGTGGCCGAGTTCATCGCCCCCGGGCTCATCGGCCCGGTGAATGCCTTCGAAATGGCTTTCCCGGATGTCTTTGCCAACGAGGTCATCGCGCTCGTGGATATCGGTTTTAAGTCCTCCTCCATTTGCATTCTGCGGCAGGGCGAGTTGATCCTCAGCCGGGTCGTCAACATCGGGGGCGACCACCTGACAACCGCCGTGGCCGAAGCCATCAGCATCACTTACGCCGAAGCCGAGGGCATCAAGGTGGGCATGCCGCAAGAAGTTGAATCCGTGCTCGAGTCCGTAATCGCGCCGCTCGCGACAGAATTGCGTGCCTCATTGGATTTTTTCGAACATCAGCAGGATCAGCCGGTCGGCCAGATCTTCTTGACGGGCGGCTCCGTCCGCTCGGAGTTTGTGGTTCAGGCCCTGCAAAATGGCTTGGCGGCGGAAACCAAGACCTGGAACCCAACCGCCTTTCTTAAGCTGGAATTACCTCCCCAACAGGCGGCGGAGATTGAACAACGTGCGGCGCAACTGGCCGTCGCCATCGGCACTGCGGTGGCCGCCCTTTAAGCAATGAAAAACTCAAAATGTAAAAAGAGGGGAATCGCGAGTCCAAGGCCGGGAGTCGAGGACCGGAACGCCGGAGTCTGGCCCGCGACCCGCGACCGTTGGTGGCAACTTTTCTCATTTTGCATTTTGCATTAACTGACCTATGCCCATCCGTCTAAATCTGCTTGCTGAAGCACAAGCTCTTGAGGAAATGCGCCAGCGCGACCCGGTCAAACGGGTGGGCTGGATCGCCGGCTTGCTGGTCGGAGCCATGCTGGTCTGGGCCGGTTCCCTGCAACTCCGAGCCATGATTTCCAACAAGGATCTCCAGCGGGTCCAGGACATGATGAATGCCAAAGCGACCGCGTTCAAACAGGTGGTGGAGAATCGGAAACGAATCGCCGAAGCCAATGCTAAACTGACCGCCTTGCACGCCCTTTCGACCAACCGCTTCCTGAACGGCAACCTGCTCCAGGCGCTCCAAAAAAGCACTATTGACGAAGCCCAACTCGCCCATCTGAAAGTGGAGCAGACTTACCTGCTGACCGAAGAAATCAAAGGCCGCACCAACGGTAGCAAAGTTCTGCCGGGCACCCCGGCGACTGCGACGGAAAAAATCACCCTCACCCTGGACGGCACCGATACCTCCGCCAGCCCCGGCGACCAGGTCACCAAGTACAAGGAGGCGCTCGCCGCCAACGCCTACTTCTGCGGCCAACTGCCGGTTGCCAACCGGATGAACTTGAAAAACCTCTCCGCCCCGCAAATTTCCCCGGACACCGGTCGGGCCATGGTCCTCTTCACCCTCGAATGGCGTTACCCGGAGAAGACACGCTAAATTCCAAAAACATGACCAAAAACAAACGCATTCAACTGATCGGGTTGATTTTGGCCACCCTGCTCGTGCTAGGGGGACTGGGCTATGGCCTCATCCAACGGCAGTATGCCAACCTGCAAGTTTTGGCCAGGAAAAAGAGCGAAGATGATAGCAAATTGCGGCTGATGGAAACCACCGTGAGAAATGCCGACCAGATCGAAGCCGATCTGGCCGAGACCTCCCAAACCTTGGCCGAGAAGGAAGCCACCATGGCGTCCGGCGATCTGTATTCGTGGAGCATCAACACCATGAAACGCTTTAAGACCGGCTACAAGGTTGAGATCCCCCAATTTGGCCCCATCAGTCCGGCGACCGAAGTAAGCCTGCTCCCGAGCTTTCCCTACAAACAGGCCACTCTCAATATCGGTGGCAAGGCTTATTACCACGATCTCAGCAGCTTCATCGCCGATTTTGAAAATCAATTCCCCTTGATGCGGGTGGTCAACCTGGCTCTCGATCTGGACCCCAGCCAGGCCACCGGTGACCGGGAAAAGCTTTCGTTCAAGATGGATATCATCACGCTCGTAAAAGTCGGCAACCCGTAATGAAAATGCCAAACGCCAGATTAAAGCACGGGCTTCCGGCTCGACCGGGTTCATCTCTCATTTTTGATTCTCTATGAAGCTCCGCCCACTCCAAATGCTTAAACCGCTGTTATTAAATCGGTCGAGTTTGTGGCCGCAGCCCGGGCAATGGCACCCGCTGCGCAGGGACTCGCCAGGCGATCAATTACCCGCGTCCCGAACCTTGCTCAGTGCCCAAAGCCAGATGAACGTGCGGCCGGCCGGTGCGAGCGGGTTTATTTTACATTTTTCATTTTGCATTTTTGGTTTTGTGTTGTTTGCCCCCGCGGCGACCACGAATTCCCCCTCCGCCAACCCGGCCGCCGCGCAAGGCCAGGCCGTTGCCACGGCCGTGTTCCCGCCTCCACCGCAGTCCGTCTTCGTCATGCCCAAAAAAGCCGCGGAAGGTCGAGATCCCTTCTTTCCCAACTCCGCCCGGGTCTATACCTCGGATACCGACGCAAAACCGAAAGGTCCGGTCGCCGTGGTGGTCGATCTGTCGCTCAAAGGTATTTCCGGTACGGCGGCCGAGCCGTTGGCCATCATCAACACCACCACGTTCACGACCGGGGAGGAGAATGACGTGATCACCACGGCTGGCCGGATGCGCGTTCGGTGCGTGGAAATCAACATGGTAAAGGGTATCGTCCTGGTGCAGGTTGGCGGCGAGCGTCGTGAATTACGGCTCCAGTCCAAGAAGTAAGGCCGTCCCAATCCAACTGGAAATGCAAAATTTGCAAACGGTCGGCGGGCCTCATATTTGATTTGCAGTCTTGCCTTGGCCTCCGCCGCGGCCCTTGGCTTCTCGGTTCGGGCTTCTGACCTCCGCACCGAGTGTGGCAATCCCGCTGTGGGATCTTTCCATCCCTCCGGTCCCTCGCTTCGTTCCGGTCCCCGTCCCAATTTTTCAGGTAATCCGAGTGCTCGGCCAGGGCTCTGTCCTTGGCGGTGACTCCCAAACTCCCGCCCAGCGTCCGCCAACAGTCTTGTCCCGTAGAAGGACAAAGAATTGGATCTACCCCACTCGTCCAAGTTGTGTTGACCGGGTTCCCGGCTCCCGGGCCGACGTGGCATCGCGTCTGCTAAAATCAGGTTGCACGTTGAGCTGTTGTTTCAACCCATAACTTGTAGTCGCTCAACAACGGAACAAACAAAAAAAGAAAATGAAAGCGAAACTCGCCATCGTGACCCTCCTCGGGCTGACCGCCTGCAATCTGGCTTTGGCCCAGAATGACGCCGCGGCCGCACCGCCCGCCACCCCAACCTTGGCCGCCGCCGATCCGGTGGCGACTGAACCGGCCCCGCCGCCGCCTGCGGCCCCGCCCGCGGAGGCGCCAGCGTCTGGCAGCGCCATCCCGCTCATCCAATTTCAGGATGTGCCGTTAACCACTGCGATTGAAAATCTCGCGCGGCAGGCGGGCATCAACTACATCATGGATCCCAAGGTCGGTTACGGCCAACCGGACGAGAAGGGCCAGATTCGCTCCCAGCCCAATATCTCCATCCGGTGGGAGAATCTCACCGCCCAACAGGCGCTGAACGCGCTCGTCGCCACCTACGGTCTTCAGATTGTGGATGATCCCAAGAACCACATCGCTCGCGTCACCATCAAGGACCCGGCCGCGCTGGAGCCGCTTGAGACCCGCGTTATCCAACTCAAGTTCGCCACGCCCACGAACATGATGGCCGCCGCCATTACCGTCCTCTTGGACAAGCGCAGTAAGGTCGTAGCCGACGTGCGCACCAGCCAGTTGGTGGTTGCCGCCACGGAGAGTGAACAAGTCGCGGTGAGCAATTTGGTCGCGCAGCTCGATACGCAAACCAAGCAAGTTCTCATCGAAGCCAAGATTCTTGAAACCACGCTCAGTCCAAAAACCGCGAAGGGCATTAATTGGGCAGGCACGCTGGCAGCCCAAGATATTTCTTTCGGCAACAATGCTGTGGGCCCAACTCCAGCATTTGCTGGCGCTGGCGGTGTTAATGGCGGTCCGCCGACACCCGCGATACCGGGCGGCACTCTGGCCGTTCCCAGATTCGTCAATAACTTGGGCACTTTCGCCAACCCCTACTTTCTGAACGCTGACGGCGTAAATGCAACGTTGTCGTTCCTGAACCAGAGCG
>JANOHH010000086.1:0-1947 GCA_031406395.1 Verrucomicrobiota bacterium
CCGGGCTGTAGCCGATGGCGTCGATGATGCGGCCCCAATTCGGGTCGCCGCCGTGCCAACTGGTTTTTACCAACGCGCTATTGGCCACGGCGCGGGCGGCGGCATCGGCATCTTGAATGGTTTTTGCCCCGGTCACGCGCACCGTTACGACGCGATGCACGCCTTCGCCGTCGCGGACAATTTTCTTGGCCAGTTCGAGACAGACATGATTGAGCGCGGCTTGGAATTTCTTGAATTCCGCACTCCGGGTTCCGCACTTCGCATTGCCCGCCAGTCCATTGGCCAGCACGAGCACGGTGTCATTGGTGCTCATGTCGCCATCCACCGTGATGCGGTTAAAGCTGTGGGCCACGGCTTCCTGCAACGCAGCCTGCAATGCTGGTGCCGCGATGGCGGCGTCGGTGGTGATGAAGCAAAGCATCGTGGCGTGAAGGCCGCCGTGGGGCAGGGCGGCCGGGCGCGCGCCGGTGGCGCTCATGCCGGGTTGAATCATGCCGGCGCCTTTGCAGATACCGCCCATGCGGACCGTCTGGCCGCCCAACTTGAACTCGACCGCAATCTGCTTCGGCTTGGTGTCGCTGGTCATGATGGCCTCGGCGGCCTGCCGGCCATGTTCAACGGTGTCGCCCAAAAGGATTGCGGCCTCGATGATTCCGGCCCGGACATGGTCCATGGGCATCGTGACGCCGATGCGGCCGGTGCTGCCGACGAGCGCGAGGCCAGCGGGAAGCTTCAGCGCCTGCTCCGTGAAGTGCGCCATGGCAAGCGCGTCGGCCATGCCTTGCCGGCCGGTGCAGGCGTTCGCATTGCCTGAGTTCACGACCACGACCTGCGCCTGCCCGCGTTTCATTCGCGCGGCACAAACCTTCACCGGCGCCGCGCAGACTTGATTGGTCGTGAACATGCCCGCAACCGTAGCCGGCCGTTCGGACACGATGAGCGCAAGGTCGCGCTTCTTGCCTTTCTGCGAGCCTTTGCCCGTGCCGAGGCGTTTGATGTCGCAGAACACGCCGCTGGCGCGAAAGCCGCGCGGGGCGGTGATTGATCCGTCAACGAGTTTCAGTTTGGGTTTCATGAAAAAATCCGGGGAGAGATTGCCATTGCCGGCGCGGGCCGCAATTCTATTTGCGCCAAATTTTCCGCAAAGGAGTCTCCACCTTTTGGCTTCCGCCGCCCGAGGCGAACTGTTACAACCCGCGCATGTCGGCAAAGCTCACAATCGGATTTCTCGGTGCAGGCAAGATGGCCACGGCGTTGGCACGCGGATTCATTCGCGCCAAACTCGTGGCGCCGAACCAAATCATCGCCAGCGATTCCGTCCCCGCTGCGCGCGCCGCCTTCGCCAGCGAAACCGGAGCCAAATCAGTCCCATCCAATGCCGAAGTTCTTCGGTCCGCCAAGGTGATTCTTCTCGCGGTCAAACCGGATCAGACGGCGTCCGTGCTGACAGAAGTGCGGGACCGCTTTACCGCTGCGCATCTGCTGGTCTCCATTGCCGCCGGCGTGCCGATCGCCAAGCTGGAAGCGGCTTTGCCGTCCGGCGCCCGGGTCATCCGCGTCATGCCGAACACCCCCGCGCTTGTCGGGGAATCGGCCACGGCGTTTGCACCCGGCAAATCCGCGCGTCCGGCTGACAGCGCCCTCGCGCAAAAACTTTTCGCTGCGGTCGGCACGGCGTTACAAGTGAAGGAGTCATTGCTGGACGCCGTCACCGGGCTGAGCGGCAGCGGGCCCGCCTATGTCTATTTATTCATTGAGGCGCTGAGCGATGGCGGGGTGGCGGCGGGGTTGCCGCGCGACGTGGCGACCCGGCTGGCCGCGCAAACTGTGTTGGGCGGGGCGAAGATGGTTTTGGAGACCGGGCAGCATCCCGGCGCGCTCAAGGACATGGTAACATTCCGGCCTGGTTCCCCAGATCCGCAAGCTTGCCCAGGAATCCAACGCGGC
>JANOHH010000131.1:0-4722 GCA_031406395.1 Verrucomicrobiota bacterium
CCTCTCCTGGGGGAGAGGGCCGGGGTGAGGGCGGATGTTCCCAAGCGTTTCATCACGCTTCGGACATCAGCGCTTCAAGCCGCGGGTTTCGCTGTGGTTCTGCTTTTCATATCGGTCCCCTCGCTGCGTGCGGAAGATTCAAGTTCCGCCTTCGATGCGGCAAACCGGCTCTACGCGCAGAATAAATTTCCCGAAGCGGCGGCGGGTTACGAGCGCTTGATCGTCAGCGGCTCCGTTTCGCCGGCGCTCTATTTCAATCTGGGCAACGCGAACTTCAAGTCCGGTCAGATCGGGCGTGCCATCGCCGCGTATCGGCAGGCCGAAACCCTCACGCCGCGCGATCCGGATGTGCGGGCGAATCTGCAATTCGCCCGGGCGCAGGTTCCGGGCCCGACGCTGCGGGCGAATCTCTTGCAGCGGGCGTTGGGCACGCTCAGCCTCAATGAGTGGACCGGACTGGGGGCGGTCGCCCTTTGGGTCACTTTCATTTTGCTGGCGTGGCGACAGATTCGACCACCACTCGCCACTGCCCTTCGCCATTGGACCCTGCTGGCCGGAGCCGTCGCCCTGACCTTGTGCGTGACGGTTGCGCTCGTGTACCTGCAAAACCCGGCCCGCAATTCTGTCATCGTGGCGGCCCGCGAAACCACCGTTCGCAACGGTCCCTTTGACGAATCGCCCAGTGCGTTCACCGCCAACGACGGTGCGGAGTTGCGCTTGCTGGATCGCAAAGATGACTGGCTGCAGGTCACCGACGGCACGCGGCGGATCGGTTGGGTGAAGCGGGACGCGGTAATTTACACTCCACAACCGTAGGGGCGGATCGGGCCGAATCCTCCGGCGGGTTTGGCTTGTTTTTTTCTGCGAGGCGATGTTCCCTGAGGTCGCTATGAATCCATTTCCAATCCGCCCCACACGAGATGCCGGCCGCTGGTTGACGCTTCTCTTCGCCGCCCTGCTCTGCTGCCCACTCGCAACGTTTGCGCAACCGGCAGATTTGGCGCTGATTACGACACAGGATCTTCAACCCATTTTCAATGGCACCAACCTTGACGGTTGGATTCAGCGCGGTGGCAAGGCGAAGTATGCCGTGGCGGACGGTGTCATCGTCGGCACAACCGTCAAAGGCGAGCCGAACAGTTTTCTTTGCACGCAGAAGGAATACGGCGATTTCATCCTCGAACTGGAGCTGAAGGCGGACGAAGGCCTGAACTCCGGGGTGCAGATTCGCAGTCATTGTTTCGATGAGGCAACCACGTACGACTGGGGCAACACACCGATCAAGATCCCGGCGGGCCGCGTTCACGGTTACCAGATCGAAGTGGATCATCGTCCGGAACGGCGCTGGAGTGGCGGCGTTTACGAGGAAGGCCGGCGCGGATGGCTGTTTGATCTGAGCAAGAACGCAACGGCCGGCGCGGCGTTCAAGTTTGGGGAATGGAACAAATACCGCATCGCCTGTCAGGGCGGCTCGATCAAGACCTGGATCAACGGCGTGGCGGCGGCGGACCTGGCGGATACCGCCACGTTAAGCGGCTTTGTTGCCTTGCAAGTTCACAACCACGAAAAAGCGGGCTTGCAGGTCCGCTTCCGCAACCTCCGGTTGCAAGACCTCGGCCGACACGAGTGGAAGCCAATGTGGGACGGCCAAACCTTCAACGGCGCGCATCTGATCGGCAAGGGCGACTGGAAGATCACGGACGGAGCCATTCACGCCACGAACGCCAAGGAAGAAAAGGAATTCGGGCATCTCGTGACCGACCAGGTTTTTTCGGATTTCACCGTCCGCCTGAAATACAAATCGGTGAAGGGCAACAGCGGGTTGTACTTCCGCATCGAGGAAAAAGGTTTCAGCGGCGTCTCCGGTTTCCAGGCGGAGATTGACGCGGAAAAAGACGCGGGTGGTCTTTACGAGACCAATGGACGCGCATGGGTGAGCCAACCCGCTGCCGCGGACGTGAAGAAATGGTTCCGGCCGCAGGACTGGAACACCATGACCGTTTCCGCCCACGGCAAACGCATCACCGTGGACGTGAATGGTTATCAATCGGCAGAACTGCTCGATGATCCGGGCCGCACCGAAGGCCGGTTCGCGTTGCAGGTGCATGGCGGTCAGGATGTGGACGTTTATTTCAAGGACATCGAGATCCTGGAATAATCGGTGTGGTTCTTGAGGTTGATTGCAACCAGCCGTCACCGGTTTGGGTCGGTGTTAATCATGATCCAGCTCTTGATCTTGCTCTCAACCCCGTTTGCAATGTTGGGCGTTTGGAAACGGAGGGAGAGAACAGGATCACGATGAAGATCAAGAACACGGACCGAAAATTATCCACCAACCTGCGCCCACCGGCTGGTTGAAGAACTTGAAGTCCACGGCCCGATTTACTACATATCCACCATTGTGCGCCAAATCCTCGAACCTCATCTTGTGGCTCCCTCTGTCGTACCGGTGCTCCACCCGCAATTCCGTCCGGCCATTCTTGCCCTGCGCTCCTTCGGGGAACAAGTCCGACAGTCAGGCAAACCCCAACCGGTCCGCATCGCGCTCGAACAGGCGGACGGTTCGGTCTATCACTTCGATACGGAAATCTTTCCGGAGACTCATCCTTCCGCCGGCGGCAACTACCATCACGTCGAACGCATCCTCAAGTTTCTGCTCTGGTCGCGGGGCGGCTGGCGAGTTTATTTCGATGGCCCGGCGGCCATCGCCGCGCGACTCACCGCGCATTACTGGGACGACGCCACGGGCAAGTTTGACTCGGACATGGTCGGCACCAAAATGTTCGACCACCCGCTGGAAGTGGTGACCACCCGCGACCTGCCCCCGGAACGCTCCCAAACCAAGCCGCTCGGCCGCCATCTGGACGGTTGCCGCATCGGCTTCGATCTCGGCGGCAGCGACCGCAAGACGGCCGCGGTCATTGACGGCAAGGTCGTGTTCAGCGAGGAGACGGTTTGGGATCCCTATTTTCATCCCGACCCGCAGTACCATTTCGACGGCATCATGGATTCGCTGAAACGGGCGGCCGCGCATTTGCCACGCGTGGACGCCATCGGCGGCAGCGCGGCCGGCGTTTACGTAAACAACCGCGTCAAGGTCGCGTCGCTCTTTCGCGGAGTGCCGGCCGATTTGTTCAACGCACGGGTCAAGGACATGTTTCTCGACGTCAAGCGGGCCTGGAATAATGTTCCGTTTGAGGTGGTGAATGATGGCGAAGTCACCGCCCTCGCGGGGTCCATGGCGCTGGGCAAAAATGCCGTGCTCGGCATCGCCCTCGGCACCAGCACCGCTGCCGGTTACGTCACCCCCGAAGGCAACATCACCTCGTGGCTCAACGAATTCGCATTCGTGCCGGTGGATTACGCCCCCGACTCGGTCTGCGACGAATGGTCCGGCGATTACGGCGTAGGCTCGCAATATTTCTCCCAACAAGCCGTGGGCCGGCTCCTGCCCGCCGCCGGCATTGAAGCGCCGAAGGACATGCCCTTGCCGGAAAAACTCAAGCTCGTGCAAGCGCTCATGGCCCAGGGCGACGACCGGGCCCAGAAAATCTACCAGACCCTCGGAGTCTATCTCGGGTATTTCATCGCGCACTGCACAGTGTTTTACGATGTGCAACACGTGCTGGTCCTGGGTCGCGTCACCAGCGGAACGGGCGGGGATTTGATCTTCACCACGGCAATAGAAACGTTGCAGTCGGAATTCCCGAATTTGGGGCAGCAAATCGAGCTGCATGTCCCGGACGAAAAGATGAAGCGCCACGGTCAGGCCATCGCCGCAGCCAGCTTGCCGAGTCTTCGCCGGGAGCCGCGCAACGGAGGGATTGACGCGTGACACCGTGCGGTTGAACATTGAAGCCTTATGAACTGGCGCGAGCACATTGTCAGCGATCCGCAAATTCTGCGGGGAAAACCCTGCATCAAAGGCACCCGCGTCCCGGTGGCGCTGATATTGGGTTATCTCGCGGCTGGACGTCTGGCCCCGGCGATACTGCGCGAATTTCCTGATCTGAAGATGGGAGACGTGGCCGCGTGCCTTGATTACGCGCGTGACCTTGCAGATTTCGCCGCTGTTGCGGCATGAGCCTGAGCTTTTTTAGTGACCAGTGCGTGCCGGCGGAGATCACGGGCTTTCTCATCCGTCAGGGACATCACGTGACCATCCTGCGGGAAGTCCTGCCTATTCGTTCCCTCGACCCGGAGGTCATTGGCCAGGCGCAGCAACGCCATGCAATCCTGCTTTCACTCAATGGCGACTTCGCCGACATCGTCGCGTATCCGCCAGCCAACTACGCTGGCATTGTTGCGATTCAATTACACAATCACCCGGAGGTCATCCCGTCATTGATGGAACAGTTCGTCGCCTTTCTCAGCGCCAATGCCAGCCAAACTTACTACCACGGCAAACTCTTTATCGTCGAACCCCATCGCATTCGCATTCGTGAGTGAACAGATTTCCGCCATGAATCCCTACCAACAATTCGTCACCGATTCCGTGCGCCTCGTCAAAGACGCCCGGGCGTTTCCGCTCGGCGGTTTCCCCCCGGCCCCGCGACCCCACCTCACCCCGGACGCCCCCAAGGCGTTGTTCTTCGCCCCGCATCCGGACGACGAAACCATCGTCGGCGCACTGGCGCTGCGTATTTTCCGCGAAGCGAAGATGAACCTTATCAATGTCGCCGTGACTCAAGGCAGCAAGCGGGAACGACAAGCTGAACGCCT
>JANOHH010000177.1:0-2973 GCA_031406395.1 Verrucomicrobiota bacterium
CCAGTGTATGAGCAACATGAAACAACTGGCGCTCGGCTGGATTCTGTACGCCGACGATCACAACGGAAATCTGGTCTGGAACGAATTGTCCGCCACCGGTGCCGGTTGGGTTAGAGGCTTTCTCGATTACAGCGGCGCCAATACCGACAACACCAACACTATTTTCCTCACGGACCCGCAATACGCAAAACTGGCACCCTACACGGCGAAAACCGCCGGGATTTACAAATGTCCGTCCGATCCGAGCACCGTCACCATCAAAGGTGCAAGATATCCGCGCGTGCGCAGCCTTTCGATGAGCCAAGCCATGAATTCACGCGATGACTGGTCGAATTTTATCACCAAAGCCAAATACCAGGTCTTCCGCAAACTCGCGGACATCGACAAAATGGGCCCGGCCAATGCCTACGTATTCATTGACGAGCATCCGGACAGCCTCAACTACGGCGACTTCGCGGTCGCCATGAACGACGGAGCTGCGGATTCGGCGATCTATATGATTGATGTGCCGGCGAGCACTCACAACGGCGCAGGCGGGCTGAGCTTTGCCGACGGCCATGCGGAAATCCACAAGTGGCTGGATCCGCGCACCAAAACGCGGGTTACCGGCGTGTTCATGTCTTCCTCGGTCCAAGCGACGCCGGGCAACCGGGACATGCGTTATTTATCCGACCACACGACCATTCGCCAATAAGCTTCGGTCGCGTAGCGTTTGGCGGGACTCCCTCCAGCAATCAAGCGCCGACTACCACTTCAATTCCTGCAAGCGGCGCGCGACCTCCTCGGCATTGGCACGACTGTTGAAGGCGCTGATCCGGAAATACCCCTCGCCCTTTGAGCCAAAGCCCGAGCCGGGCGTAATGACCACGTTGGCTTGGCCAAGGATATGATCGAAAGCCTGCCAGCTCGTAACACCTTTTGGTGTGCGGACCCAGATGTATGGCGCATTCACGCCGCCAAACACCTTGAGCCCCGCTTTCTTCGCACCTTTCCGGAGCACTTCCGCGTTGCCAAGATAATGTTCGATGAGCGCCTTGACCTGCGCCTTGCCTTCCGGCGAATAAAGCGCTTCGGCAGCGCGCTGGACGATGTAGCTGACACCGTTGAACTTCGTGGTCATACGGCGCGACCAAAGCGGGTGCAGCGGTTTCGCTTCGCCGGACTTGGTGTAAGCGTTTAGTGATTTGGGAACGACAGTGAACGCGCAACGGGTGCCGGTGAAGCCACCATTCTTCGAAAAGCTGCGGAATTCGATGGCGCATTCGCGCGCACCGGGAATTTCATAAATCGAATGCGGCAGGGCCGGGTCGGTGATGTAAGCCTCGTAGGCCGCATCAAACAAAATCACTGCTTTGTGTTCGAGGGCGTACTTTACCCAGGCCTCAAGTTGGGAGCGCGTGGCCGCCGCGCCGGTCGGGTTGTTCGGCGAGCAAAGATAGATTACATCCACGTGCTTCTTGGGCGGCGCGGGAATGAACCCATTGCTCGGACGGCATGGGAGATAAACGATCTTGGCGTAAGCGCCGGCCTCGTTGGCTTCGCCCGTGTGACCGGCCATCACATTCGTATCCACGTAGACGGGATAAACCGGATCGCTGATCGCGATCTTGTTTTTGCCGCCGAGGATGTCGAGGATGCTGCCGCAATCGCACTTCGAACCGTCGCTGACGAAGATTTCGTCATCCGCCACGTCGAGGCCGTGGTTGCGAAAATCATTCTGCGCGATGGCCGCGCGCAACCACTCGTAACCCTGCTCCGGTCCGTAGCCTTTGAACGTCCCACGCGCCGCCATTTCATCCACGGCTTTGTGCAAGGCGGCGACGACGGAGGGTGGAAGTGGTTCGGTCACATCGCCAATGCCGCAACGAATCAGCCGTTTCGCGGCTTCGGGATTCGCTTCGCAAAATAATTTCACGCGCCGGCCAATTTCGGGGAAAAGGTACCCCGCTTTGAGTTTTAAATAGTTGTCGTTGAGTAATGCCATAACTTCAAAGACCAAACGCTAAGCGAGTCGGCCGGCCGAAGCAAGAATCCGCAGCAGGATGGGCGACGGTGGCTGGAGCCGCTTTCGATTTCTGACTTCGCCTGCCTGCAATGCCGAGGCGGTCTCCGTTCGGACCGCAAAGAGCGGAGACAAGCTGCGATTGCCAACCGGGCAGTCTCAAAATATGACAACGGCTGGGACAGGGCACTCCGGGTGGATGAGGGATCCGGGCTTGAATCCCCCTTTCCCCATGAGCGGAAGATCATTTTGGCGAAGATGGTCTTTAAGGTGCTTTCTGGTAACCGTCTTTCTCCCGTCGCTCGAGGGTTTTGTGGCCGGTGAATGCGGGGAGAAACATTATGGTCGAAGCTCAACCACTGACACTTGCCGATGCAGCACCCCCGCCGGGCGCGAATGCCGCTGTGGCATCCACCCCATCGGGACCGATCGTTGCCAACCATTGGCAGGCGGTGGTGTTGGCAATAATCTTGGTCGTGACGGTGTGCGCGGGAAGCTGGATGTATTCGGAAACGACCCGCATCGCAGATGAACTGACGCCCGCGCTGACAACTGCGGGCGCCGGCCGGCTGGGCCGAATGATGCAATCGCGGGTGGTGGCGGTAATGATGGTTGTGGGGACTGGTGCGTTTCTGACTTTGGTGACTTTTGGCGGGTTTAAATTCAGCGAGCGCGCGTGGCAAGCCCGGATGAAGGAGGGTTTCGCAGATTGGGCGTCGCTGACCAGCCAGTTGCAGTTGCAAGTCAACGAGAAGCTGGCGTTTGAGAGTCTTTTGCTGCGGGATCGCAAAGCGTTGGAAGGGCAATTGGCCGGCCTTACGCGAGTAAACGCGGAGCTTCAGGAAGAATTGACCCGTCAGAAGCGGGCGGAGCAAACCGATCGGAATCAAGCGCGGTCCCGATTGGAACCAACCCGCAGCAAGGATGTGTTGGAGGTGCATGTGCAGGCCCGCTTCGAGGAAATGCAAAAG
>JANOHH010000272.1:0-4031 GCA_031406395.1 Verrucomicrobiota bacterium
AGGCAGATTCTGTCAGCCCCAACGCGCGCTTCAAGGTTATCATCGGCGCCGACAGTACCGTGCGGACCATCAACTTGAAGTCCCAAGAATTGTTGCCGCAACTCATCGGGTTGGTGCCGCCGATCCGGCAGGCATTCTTCAGTGCCAACAGCGAAATCCTCATCACGGAAAGCGGGGACAATCTCATACAGCTGTGGGATGCTGAAACGGGTGAACTCAAAGCCCCGACGCTCCGACACAGCGATTGGCGGGAACCGGTTGTTTTCAGTTCCGACGGAAGGTTGGTCGTGGCCTTGCATGGGGAAGAGGTGCGCGTTTGGGATCTGGGAGTGATTGAACCGCGACCACTGGCCATCAGGCCGGTGGGCTATTTTAAGGCAGATTCTGTCAGCCCCAACGCGCGCTTCAAGGTTATCATCGGCGCCGACAGTACCGTGCGGACCATCAACTTGAAGTCTCAAGAATTGTTGCCGCAACTCATCGGGTTGGTGCCGCCGATCCGGCAGGCATTCTTCAGTGCCAACAGCGAAATTCTCATCACCGAAAGCGGGGACACACGAGTCAGAGCGTGGAATCCAGCCAAAGGAGAACCCCTCACGCCCATGCTGAAAACGGAGTATTTGTTGAATGCCGCACCCATTTCTCCAGGAGACCTGCCGCTTGCGGGCCGGCTGGACCGACCGGTAGCGGAACTGGTCCTTTTGGCGCAATTGCTCTCCGGCAATCGGATTGAGGAAGCGGGCGGCTTTCGTCCGCTGGCGGCGAGCGAATCGTTTGCGGGTTGGACGAACCTGACCGCTAAAGATCCTGAAGCGTTCCGTTCGTCCGCAGCTGACGTTTTCGCCTGGCACCAACAGGAAGCCAAGGCGTGCGAACAAGCCTGGAATTGGTGGTCAGCCATTTTTCACCTCAATTACCTCCTTGCGAGTAAACCGGAAGACGCCTCGCTACTCGACCGCCGCAAGTATGCACAGCTAGCTTTGGAACAGGCCAACCAGGTGCCCGGTGGTTATCTCAAACAAACACAGGCAACGCCACCACGGCCTCCTTTCGCCCGATCTGAAATGGTTGATCTTTCCCGTTACTACCACCGCTCAGTGCGAGAGATGGGTTTGACGCTGCCCAACGGGTTGAAAACATTCCTCGGCACCACGTTCGACGTGCGCGGGGTCGTTGAACTCTCAGGCTTGAAGGCAACAGCCCGCAGTGGCAGTGATCCGGAACAGGTTGCTGGCATCAACATCGGACGGAAATGTCGCCGGCTGCAATTCTTGCACGCGACAAAATTGGCAGCGGATAACGGAACGCACGTCGGCACCTATGTCGTTCATTACGCGGACACTCAAACCCGGGAGTTTCGGATCGTTTACGGACTGGACCTGCGGGCATGGTGCACGGAAAACGGGGAGCCGCTTATGGCTAAACAAGCCGCCTTGGTCTGGTTGGGAAGCAACCCGTTGGTTCGATCGGAGAGCAAGTCGCTGCGGATGTTCAAAAGTACCTGGGTGAACGAACGGCCGGGTGTGGAAGTCGTCAGTATTGATTTCGTCTCCAGCCTGAGCGCGGCTTCCCCATTCCTGGTGGCGGTGGCGGCCGATTGAGTCAAGCTCCCCGGACAATTCACCCACGAACGAAGACCCGGCGATCGGGGAATATCAGGGCCGGGTCTGAGCTTGCGAAAGTCTTGAGTCGGGGGCGGCATCGGGGATCCCGGCTTGCAGCCGACGCATATCTAGAAAATCCAACCGGTCGGTCACGCCCTGATCACCCCTTGCCTGCTTGGGGTATCCCCACTTCAAACGGTCCGCGCTGCCATCGGCAAAAGCGAGGTTGCAACCTTGATTATGACGATCGGAAGGCAGATCCATCCAGTGCGCCCCCATGAACTCGGCTGGTGATCCACAGGTAGCCTCGAACTGCTCGCCTTTGTCGCCCGGCGTATGAATGAAAAAAACTCCATCGTTGATTGAAAGCTCATGCTCATCCAGGAAAACAAAGACGTTCGCTGGCGACCGGATTTGAGAACTTCTGGCTATTACATTCGGCTCAAACTTGCTCGCGTTGCCGTTCATGTAGAAGCTCATGGAGATACTTCGCGAACGCGGGATCTTCGGACTAGAGTCCAGCGTCGATTTGTCTGCGGGGCAATGATAGACGCCCACGTTGTTCTTGACGTAGGGAAACAAAACCCCGTTTTTAATCCCCCAGGCATCCTTGTCCGTGCAGGGATCTCCCAGCACCCACGTCCCGGAGGCGGAGGCATAGCCGTTCGGGCAACCATTTTGCCACTCAAGATTCCGGATGCCGTTCGGCGGCAGGATGTCGTTGTGATCGTCCGCGTACATTCGCCAGCCGAGTGAGAGTTGCTTGAGATTGTTCCGGCACTCGAGGGACCTCGCCTGCCACTTCGCCTTTGTAAGGGCTGGCATCAGCATGGCCGCCAGGATGCCGATGATGGCGATGACCACCAGTAGTTCAATCAGGGTGAAGCCTACGGTCTGGGACCGCGGGCGGCCGACGGGAACAACTTTAATGGAAGTCTTCATTTGCGATCGCTTTCTTGTGGCTCACCAAGGACAGTGCGCCGATTGGTTTTTAGTGCAAGCTTTATTTATGAGTTTTATGAGCATAGCTTTTTGCGCCTGAAGTTCATTGGGTCCACCGGAGTCGGAAGAAGCCATGGCTCGGATCGTTCGCAGCGACCGTCCATTGATTGGTGCCCGCGAGGGCGGTGAAGGGATAAATGTCCTGCCAGTTGATCGAGTTCGTGCTGCTCTGCAACGTGTAATCGCGGCCAATCAGCAGCTTTTTCATCGCAATGCCCAATTGCCCGGCGGAATGGGTCAGACTCAGCCGTTCCGGCCGGGCGGATTGGATGGCTTCCAAATACAACGCCGCGATCCACTCATGGCCTTTGGCGGTCGGATGGCCGTATTCGTCCCAGAACACATAATCCGCTCCGGGCCCGTTCAGACTGCGATCGGTCAGTGCCGGATCCTGCATCGCCGCCGGATAGGTCTTTGTCATGCCGTAATCGGCCGGGTGGTCAATGAACCCGTTGATCAGCCCGAAGGCATCGGGGCAAATCAGCCGCAGGTCGGGCCGGGAAGCGTCCAGCGCAGCCATTGCCGCGGCGATGGCGGCATTGAACTGTTCCACGCGCTGGCGCAATACGCCCCGCGTCTGCGCATTATGCGTGCGGATCACCACCGGTTGCCGGCTTACGTCATCGACGTTTGCCAGCAGGATGGAGCGCGCGCCCTTGCTGTAGAGCCGCACCACCATGTTCGAGAGATAGCGGGTGCCCTGCGTGATGGCGCTGTTCCAGACCAGATCATTCGTCGGGGAAGTGTAGGGCCCGAAGAAGTCGTTCTCGCCGAGGTGATAGTAGAAGTCCACTGGCCCAGCCCAGACGGTGAAGAGCGCGTTCGAGGCGCTGTTGGGCGTACCGGCCCCGACGACTTGCCCCCAAACGTCGAACGTGGCTGAGCCAGTCACCGAGTAGTTACGGTTGGCGACATAGCTTAAACCGAGATTGGTGGAGAGCAGTTCAATCCACATCGGCCCGTTCGACCATCGGTTCGACCAGTTGAGGAACGGTGGAGGAGTATGCGTGTCGGACAGGCAGTCGCCAAAGGCGTAGATCGCGCTGAACGGCGGGGTCGGGGTTTGTGCGAGGACCGCGCCCGCCATTTGGAAGGCGAGTACGGTCACGGCTAGCGGAAGGCAAGGTTTGGTTTTCATGGTGGCTGTTTATTGAGTACGTGCGCGGTTTCCATCGATGAACCGGGCCGGGAAGGGCGGTTCTTTCAATAAAGTTGATTTATTTTTGAAGACCGAAGCTGGAGGTCGAAGCTTGGGGAACAGCAGTCGGCAGCCAGAGGACAGAGGCCGCAGATCTGAGGGCGGTTTAGGAAACTCCAACCTCGGTCGTAGCTGCCGACGTGAGGAGAAAACCACGATCCGGGCATCGCGGTCATGAACTGCGTGGGTTGGTAGGGCTCCTGTTCCTCCAGCTTCTTCTCGTTGCG
>JANOHH010000311.1:0-5066 GCA_031406395.1 Verrucomicrobiota bacterium
CGGCGTGTCAACCGGAGGCGGCGTGCTGGCCGATGCCTGCAGCTTCTTCATGGATCGAATGATTAAGGCACACCCCGGGGCAAAAGGGTAGCAAAATCTGGCAGCCTTTTTCCAGCGTCGACAAAGGCCAAACTTGCGGGACACTCATGCGGGCTTATACTGCAAACCTTGTGACTGCATCCAAGAAAACGCGCGTCATCTGCGGCATGAGCGGAGGAGTGGACTCCTCGGCGACGGCGGCGCTTCTGCTGGAGCAGGGTTACGATGTCGTCGGCATTACACTCAAGCTCTGGCCGCAGGATTGCGTATCGCGCGCGGAAGACAAATGCTGCGGGCCACAGGCCGTGACGGATGCGCGGTCGGTCTGCCACAAGCTCGGCATTCCTTACTATCTCATTGACGAGGCGGAACAGTTTCAAGCGAAAGTCATTCAATACTTCGCGTCCGAGTATAAAGCCGGGCGCACGCCGAATCCGTGCGTGATGTGCAATCAGAATCTGAAGTTCGGCCGCCTCATCGACCGCGCCGATCAGCTCGGCGCGGAGTTTATCGCCACCGGGCATTTTGCACGGATTGAGCGTCCCCTCACCCCGTCTCCTTCCCCATCCGATGGGGAGCGAGCGGCTGGCAGGCCGGGTGAGGGGCGGTATTTGCTTAAACGCGGACGGGATTTGAAGAAGGATCAAAGCTATTTTCTGTTCTCGCTACGGCAGGATCAACTCGCCCGCGCCCTATTCCCGCTGGGCGAAAAGACCAAGAGCGATACGCGTGCGGTGGCGCGGTCCTGCAATCTCAAAACTGCCGACAAGGAGGAAAGCATGGAGATCTGTTTCGTACCGGACAACGATTACGGCGGATTTCTACAACAGGCGAACCTGGTGCAAAAGCATCGCGGCGAGATTGTGGACCTGCGCGGCCAGTTACTTGGACATCACGACGGGATCGAGTTTTACACCATCGGTCAACGGAAGGGTTTGGGCCTGTCCTCGCCCCAGCCACTGTACGTCATTGAGCTGGATGCGGAGAACAACCGGGTGGTGGTGGGCGATGATTCCGCGCTCGACCGGGATGAATTCACCGTGGACCGTTGCAACTGGATCGCGTTCGACGTGCCGCTGGATTCGATCGAAGTAACGGCAAAAATTCGCTACAACCATCCCGGCACGGCCGCGACCGTTAAAAGCCTGCCCGACGGGCGGGCGACGGTGAAGTTGCACACACCGCAACGCGCCATCACGCCCGGACAGGCGGCGGTCTTCTACCAGGACGACCTCGTCCTCGGCGGTGGATGGATCGTGCGTTAGTTGGTTGCTCAGAGCTGGACAGTCCTAGTTTCCATTGGAGCAATGCGTCCGGACAAAACGACGAGGGCCTGAGCCGCGTAGCAGAAATTTCCAATTCCTCGCCAGCCAGCACGAAAATCACAGCCCGCCACCTCAAGACCGGGTGCAGCATCGGCCAATCCGCCAAAATCACCTGCCCTTTGGGCTTGACGCGGCATTGTCAGGTTTTCTAAGCTACCTATTGAACGGTAAAGTTGCCGGGTGATACCGGTAGGCCAAGTCGGAAGAGTAATAATCTGCCGGCTTTTTTGTTCCCCGGATGGGAACGCCGTGACGAGCTTATGAACGCCGATTTTTTAGCAGTCTTGGAATTCTGGGAGCGCGAGAAGGGCATCAGCCGTGATGTCCTGGTCGGTGCCGTCCAGGAAGCTTTGCTGTCCGCCGCCAAAAAGGCCGTCGGGCCGGCGCGCGAATTGCGCGTGGCCATTGACCCCAAGAATGGCGACATTCAGGCCTTCGCCAAGCTCATCGTCTCGGAAAAAGTCATCTCCAAGCACGACCAGATCTCCGTCTTCGACGCCCGACGCATCAAACCCGATGCCGTGGTGGGCGAGGAACTGGAGATCGAAGTCACCCCCACTGGCTTTGGCCGGATCGCGTCACAGTACGCCAAGCAAGCCTTGATGCAGCAGCTTCGCCGCGCGGAGAAGGCGCTCATCTTCGCCGAATTCAAAGATCGCGTCGGCGACATCATCAGCGGGACAGTCCGTCGTTTCGATCGTTCGGACGTTCTGGTGGATCTCGGCAAGTACGAAGCGCTGCTCCCCAACAAGGAGCGGGTGCCCACCGAAGAATACCAGGTGGGCGAGCGTATTCGTTGTTTCGTCAAAGCCGTGGAGCAGGGACCGCACGGACCGGAAATCATCCTGTCCCGCGCCGACCCGCGATTCGTCATCAAGCTCTTTCAGGTTGAAGTTTCCGAGATCAACGACGGCACCATCGAAATCAAGGGCATCGCGCGCGAACCCGGTTTTCGCACCAAACTCGCCGTTTGGACCCGCGACTCCAAGGTGGATCCCGTTGGCGCGTGTGTTGGGCTGCGCGGTCAACGCGTGAAAAACATCGTGCGGGAGTTGAACAACGAGAAGGTGGATATCATTCGTTGGGACTCGAACATCCGTAACTTCATCACCAATGCGCTTTCGCCCGCCACGCTCAAGTCCTTTGAATTGGACGAGGTTCGCAAACGCGCTCGCATCATCGTCGGGGATGATCAACTTTCGCTCGCCATCGGCAAACGCGGCCAAAACGCACGGCTCACTTCCAAGCTCACCGGCTGGCAGGTGGACATTGAAGCCGAGGTCGTGGTTGCTCACGGCTTCCAGGAAAAAGTGGCCGAAGCCGTGGAGTTGCTGGCGGCCATTGAAGGCGTTACCCGCGAACAGGCCGACGCACTGGTCCACGCCGGTTTGACGCGCATCGAAGATTTATTGCAAGCGGAGGAAAGTGACCTCGCGGAAATTCCGCAAATTGGTGATCAGGCGGGCGCCGTGTTGAACGCTGTTCGCGCTGAATCCTTGCGCCGCACCCTCAGCTCTGGCGATGCACCGCCAACGGTTTAGCCATGGCTGCGGTCAGCTCATTGCAATTCGGTTCGCTTTAGACCTATGAAGGCGCGTTGCCCAAGTAGGCGGTTGGTCTGGAAGAATTATGCCCGTACGTATTTACGATATCTCGAAGAAGCTCGGCCTGGAGAACAAAGAAGTCATCTCCAAAGCCAAGGCCTTGGGCATTGCCGCGGCGAAAGTCGCTTCCAGTTCGCTCGATAAAATCACCGCCGAGTATCTCGAAGAGCAGATCCTCAAGGACCATCCGGAACTCGCCGCACCCAAACCGACGCCGGAACCACCCAAGCCAGCGGCCCCCGAACCGATTCTTATCGTCTCAGCACCGCCCGAGCCCCTGCATCCCATTGAGCCGCCTGCGCCAGCGCCGGTCACGATAACAAATCTTGAAGTTCCGGCCCCGGAGTCAATATCCACCAGCGCTGAAAGCTCAGAGCTATCGGCCCCGGTGGTTCCCGTAGCTCCTCCCGCGCCCGTTGAGCCGCCCAAGCCCAAGGTCGGTGAAAAAGTTGGCTTCATTCAACTGACGCAAAGACCCGCGCCCCGACCAGGCGATCGTGGTGGCAATGTAAAACCGGCGGCCCGTCCGGTGGAACCAGGTCGCACGGATTTTCTGCGCCGGGGCGACAATCGTCCGATGCGTGGCGGCACCGGCGGCCCCGGCCAGAGATTTCCCGGCCAGCAACAAAGACCCATGGGCGGGCAAAGACCAACCGAACCCGCGAAGCCCGCCGCGCCCAAATTCGTTCTGCCGGAGGGCGCACAGGTCATCATCATCAAACCCCCCATCGTCGTTCGCGAACTGGCGGAGCAGCTCAAGCAGAAGCCGTTCAAGATCATTGCCGACCTGATGGAAGCGGGCGTTTTTGCCAACGTCAACCAGGCGATTGACGAGAAAATCGCGCAACAAATTTCCGCCAAATACGGTTTTAAGTTTGAAGTTGAGAAGCGTGCAAAGGGTGAAGGCCAGGTTCACGCGCCCATCAAGAAAATTGAAGTTGATACGGAGGACAAACCCGAACAACTCAAGCCCCGTCCGCCCGTCGTAACGATCATGGGTCATGTTGACCATGGTAAAACCTCACTGCTCGACGTTATTCGGAAAGCCAATGTGGCCGAGGGCGAAGCTGGGGGCATCACTCAGCACATCGGGGCTTACACCATTTCCTTCCCCCACCCGGAACGAAAGAACGATCTGCAGCAGATCACTTTCCTCGACACGCCCGGCCACGCCGCATTCAGCTCCATGCGCGCCCGCGGGGCGAACGTGACCGACATTGTCGTGCTCGTGGTGGCTGCCAACGATGGAGTCATGCCGCAAACGATTGAGGCGCTAAACCACGCCAAAGCCGCGCGCGTCCCGATCCTGGTCGCAGTCAACAAGTGCGATCACCCGAACGCGAACCCGATGAAGGTCCGCCAACAGTTACAGGAAAAGGGGCTCGTCCCCGACGATTGGGGTGGCGAGACGATTTTCGTGGATTGCTCCGCGCTCACGAAACTGGGCGTGGACAAGCTGCTGGAAATGATTCTGCTCCAGGCCGATTTGCTGGAGTTGAAGGCCAACCCTGATCGCATGGCCAAGGGCAATGTCATCGAATCCGGCATCGAACCCGGCGGCCCCATCGCCACTGTCCTCGTGCGCAAAGGCACGCTCCGGGTCGGCGACGTCATCCTCTGCGGCGAATTCTATGGCAAAGCCCGCGCGCTCATCAACGAAGAGGGCAAGCGCCTGAAGGAAGCTTCGCCGTCCGTCGCCGTAAAAATTCTCGGACTCAACGGCGTGCCCGACGCCGGCCTCGAATTCTCCGTCTGCGAAAATGAACGCACCGCCCGGGATCTGGCCGCCGAACGCGCGCAGGAAGGTCGCACCGAAAATCTCGAAGCGAAGTCGAAAGTCACGCTCGAGAATCTCTTTGCGACCCTTGACTCCCAAGCGGGCAAAACGCTCAAAGTTGTCGTCAAAGCCGATACGCAAGGGTCCGTCGAAGCCATCGTCGAGGCGCTCAAAAAAATTGACACCGACAAGGTCGCGCTGGAAGTCATCCACAGCGACGTTGGAACGATCAGCGAAAACGATGTCGCGCTCGCTTCCGCTTCGCACGGCGTCATCCTGGGCTTCCACACGCGGCTGGACAGCACCGCCGCCGAAAAGGCC
>JANOHH010000339.1:0-7832 GCA_031406395.1 Verrucomicrobiota bacterium
CCCCTGACAGGTAGTCCCCTGACCGGTACTACCTATGGAGGTTTGAGCTTGCGATCTCGACAATCCGTGTTCCTGAACAACTTGGGGCTCGGCGGCGAGGATGGCGGTCAGGGGAAGGGATGGTCGAGGTCTGAACTTCGCAGCCTGGCCCCTGGATGCCGGGGCGTTTGATTCCGACTGGCTGGTTCGGGCTGCGGAGGGTCGAGGCCGCGGATTTGCTTTTCGGCGGGCTTTGCCTAATGCTTGTCATACTTTATGACGGCCGACGGCAACATTGTCACCATCCGCAATCTGACCAAGCTCTATGCGCAGGGCGAAATCCAGGTCACGGCGCTGGACAACATCTCGCTGACCATCGCCGCCCGAGAATTTCTCGCGCTCATGGGGCCGTCGGGTTCGGGCAAGTCCACTCTGCTCCACATCATTGCGGGCATTGACCGGCCCACCAGCGGCGAATGTCACGTCCAGGGCATTGATGTGGCACAGCTCAACGAATCGCAGCTCGCGGACTGGCGCAATCAAAACGTCGGCTTCGTGTTCCAGACGTTCAATCTGATCCCGGTACTAACGGCGTTTGAAAATGTTGAACTCCCGCTGCTGCTCACCAAACTCAATCGCAGCGCGCGACGAAAACAAGTCGAACTCGCACTCGACCTGGTCGGCCTGGCCGATCGGGCGAAGCATCTGCCCCGGCAATTGTCCGGCGGCCAGGAACAGCGCGTGGCCATCGCCCGCGCGCTCGTGACCGACCCGGCACTCGTCGTCGCCGATGAGCCCACGGGCAATCTCGATTCGCACTCGGCGCAGGATGTGTTGAAGGTGTTGCAGTCGCTCAGCCAAGATGCGGGCAAAACCGTCATCATGGTCACCCATGATCCCAAGGCTGCGGCGTTTGGCTCGCGCAGCATTCATCTGGAAAAAGGGGAGCTCACGAATTGATCGCATTCAGATGAACGCCCGCCCTCACCCCTCCCCTCTCCCCCAGGAGAGGGAGAACCACCCGCCAGCCGCGAGCGAATTCACCCACGTCGGGTGGGTCCCAGATTTGGAAGCGCATTGGAATTCGGCGCCGACTGCAAACGAATCTTCCGGATTTGCAGTGAGTGCAGGTACGCTCTCCCTCTCTCCGGGGGAGCGGGCTGGGGTGAGGGCGAGCGTAAAAACAGATCATTTGTGGGTCGTGCGTCAGTCGGAGTTCAACTCAAAGTCGTTCGGACCATGACGATTCCGACCTTCATTCTCAAGAACGCCCTGCGCAACAAGCGCCGCGCCACGCTTTCGGTCTTGAGCGTGGCGGTCAGCCTGTTCCTGCTGGTGACGTTGCTGGTGGCGTTGCGCGAACTCACGCTGCCAGCGGAAGACGCCGGCGCCGAATTACGTGTGGCCGTGCGGAACAAAATTTCCATCGCCAACCTCCTGCCCGCCCGCCAACGTGCCACCATCATCCGCATCCCCGGCGTGACCGCCGTGACACCGTTCACCTGGTTCGGCGGCAAATACAAGAACGAGGAGAGCATGACCTTTGCGCAGTTCGCGATGGACCCCAAGGAACTGCGCTCCGTGTTTGGCGAAGCGAAGATGGGCGAGGAGAGTTACACCGCATTCGAGGCCGAACGGACCGCCTGCATCATTGGCAAGATCTCGGCGGAGAAATTCAAACTCAAGGTCGGCGACAAGATTCCGCTGGAAAGCACCGTCTACCCGGTGACGATGGAGTTCAAGATCGTCGGTATCTACAGCGGTACGGCGGATGATCGCAATATGCTGTTCCGTCAGGATTATCTCGACGAAGTCAGCGGCATCCCTGGTCAGGTCGGCATGTGGTGGCTCAAGGTCAAATCCGCCGAGGAAATGCCCCGCGTGCTGGAGGCCATCAATAAGGCTTTCGAGAACACATCCGCCGAAGTGCGCGCGGAAACCGAGCGGGCCTTTCAACTGGGATTCATTTCGATGTGGGGCAACATCAAGCTACTCGTGACGCTGATTTCCAGCGCGGTGGTTTTCACCTTGTTGCTCGTGACCGCCAGCACGATGAGCATGGCCATTCGCGAACGATTCCGCGAACTGGCCATTCTGAAAGCCATCGGTTTCCGGCGGCGCGAGTTGTTCGCTTTCATCTTGGCAGAGAGTTACGTCCTCGCGGCGACCGGCGCGCTGGTTGGGGTCGGGGGCGCGTGGGCGCTTTTTACCTACGGCAATATCTCAACCCTCACCAACGGCCTGTTCCCCATGTTTGAAGTCACGCCCAAGATCATCGGCATCGGTTGTCTCGTGGCGGCGACACTGGGCATCGTGGCTAGCATCATGCCGTCGCTGGCGGTCGCACGGATGAGCGTGGTGGAGGGACTCAAATCACTCGACTGAGCTATGGCCCTGCCCGTCACCTACAATGTTCGCAACGTGCTCGTCCGCAGCGCGCAACGGCGTCAACGATTCTCGGCGTGGGCCTCGTCGTCACGGTTTACATTCTCATGCAGGCGATGGCCGCCGGGCTGGAACGATCCAGCGCCAACACCGGCGACCCGCGCAACGTCATGGTCGTCCGCAAGGGTTCCACCGCTGAATCCAGCAGCCAGGTTTCGCGCGAGCAGCTCAATACCATCCAGTATTGGCCGCAAGTGGAGCGCGATGCCCAGGGGCGGCCGCTGGTTTCCGGCGACCTCGTCGTGATCATGAACCTCCCGCGCCGCGACGGCACCGGCGAAGCCAATGTCACCATGCGCGGCATCACGCCGATGGGCGTCACGCTTCGGCCGCAAGTCAAACTCGTGAATGGCCGCTGGTTCACGCCCGGTCAACGCGAGGTCGTAGTGAGCCAGAAAATGGCCCAGCGTTTTGCCAACTGCAATCCCGGCCAGAAATTCAAGACCGGCGGCAGCGTCCTGACCGTGGTCGGCTGGTTCGACGGCGGCGACAGTGCGTTTGATTCCGAAATGTGGATGGACGCCGATGAAGCGCGTTCGATCTTCGACCGCGAAAACTATTCCAGCCTGCTCGTGCGGGTGGCGGACACCAACGCCGCCGCCGGACTGATGAAGCGCATCGACTCGGACAAGCGCCTGCCGTTGCGCGCGGAGTTCGAGACCAAATACTACGCCGCCCAAACCACCACCGCCCTGCCGATCAAGATGCTGGGCAGCCTGCTGGCCACCGCGATGTCCATCGGCGCGGTGTTCGCCGCGATGAACACGATGTATGCCAGTGTTGGTTCGCGCACGCGCGAGATCGGCACGTTGCGCGTCCTCGGCTTTCGGCGCCGCACCGTGCTGGCGAGCTTTATTCTGGAGGGTGCCATCCTGGCGGGCATCGGCGGGGTGATCGGCTGCCTGGTGGCGTTGACGGCGCAATATCTCTGCGTGGCGTTCGGCGTGCGCTTCGGCACCCTGAGTTTCAACACCTTCAGCGAGGTCATCTTCCAATTCCGCGTCACCCCCTTCCTGATCCTGAAGGGCATGCTCTTCGCCGTGCTGGTGGGCACGCTCGGGAGTCTGTTCCCTGCCATCCGCGCCGCCCGCCTGCCGGTGATCGCGGCGTTGAAGTCGGTTTAAGCGTCGCTGGTTTTGCGGCTGGCCGGTTGGGGGCGGAAGGTGAACCAGGCGCAGACGGCCAGCAGCAGCAAGCCAAAGCAGCCGATGGTTTGAATCACTTGAATGAAGCTGTCGTGCCGCAGATAGAGCGTAAGGCCATAGCCGGCGGCCACGGCTACGAGCCAGGGAACGGCTCGAAATTGGGACTTCGCCATGAGACCGTTGAGCAACACCATGGCTAGGGTCAAGGGCAACATGCACCAGCCGAACCAGGGCACCAGCGGGGCCGAAACTTTCAGATACGACGGATCAAAGCGCGCGATCCGCAACGGCAGTTCCGGAAAAAAACTGCACATTAGCGCAGCGCCCGCGCCAGCCAGCGCAGTGAATCCCAGCGCCAACGCCAATGCGTTGGTTTTCTCCCCGGTGGCCGCACTGCGTGCCAGCTTGGGAAACATGACCGCCGCCACCGGCATCGTAAAATAAACCAGGGCCCGACCGATCATTCCCGCCGCGGCATAAAATCCAGTTTGATCCTTCGGAAAAAATCGCTGCACAAATACCATGTCGGCCGCCAGCATGAAAGTGCCGACGCCCATGCCGAACGTCAGCGGAATAACCCGCCGCAACCACGCCCCCCAGTTCATGGGGACGAAATCGCCGCGCAGGCAGTCGCGGCAACACCATAGTCCCACCGCCAGCACGAGGACCATGCCGATCAACACCGCCACCATTCCACCCGCCGCGTAATGGGCCAGCAGCCCAATGATGAGCCCCACGGCAGCGAAACGACCGATGCCTTCGGAAATCATGATCCCGCCCAGCCAGAGAAAATTCTGCCGCCCCTGCAACACGCCTTGGATTAACGGACGCCACAGGGCAATCAACCCAACCGTAACCGTCAACCAGAGCGCGGCCGGATTGGAAATTTTAAGTGCCGCAAGAATCTCCTGGCGAAACAATACGACCCCCCCAGCCATTACCAGCCAGAGAATCAACGCCCCGCGCAGCACGCCGCGAAACACGCCGGCGAGTTCCCGCTCCTGGTCCGGCTTCAAGGCCTCCGCCGCCTGCTGCGCAAAGACGCTTTGGAGACCGACGGCGGGAATTCCCATCAGGGTCACGATCTGGAGGAGCGTGAAGAAAACCCCGTATTCCGCCTTGGGCATGCGCTGCGCGATCGTGTGAACTGCAAACATCAGCCCTCCCCCGACCATGGTCGCGATCATCAACCAACCGCTTTGACGAAAAAACGTGACGTGACCTTTCTCGGCAGCAACAGGCACAGCAGCACTATTTTCGGCAATCATGAGCGTTGGACAATACGCAACCGGTTCGGTTCAAGGAAGCGATTTCAGAAAGCGGAGTACCATGTCCCGCGCCCGTTCCAGTTGGGCGAGGGAAATCCATTCGTCCGCGGTATGCGCCTGGGCGATGTCGCCCGGACCGAAGACCACGCTGGGAATGCCGCCGCCCGCCAGCACCGCCGCATCGCAGAAATAGTGCAAGCCCGCCGGCCGCGCCCGGCCGAGGCTCCGCAGAAACTGACGCACGAGCGGCCGACGCGGATCCGTCTCCAGCGGCATGCAGGGTTTCAGTTTCACATTGGAGACCTTCGCCTGCAGTTTCCGTGCGCGGAGGAAGGCGGCCACTTCGCGCCGCGTGGCCGTCTCCGATTCGCCCGGCAACGTGCGCCGATCCACGGTTATCTCACACCGATCGGGAACAATATTCGGCTGCGTCCCGCCCGCAATCGTGCCAACACTCACCGAACCGCTGCCCAGCAAGGGATGCCGCCGCTTCCGTAAGCGGACGGCGAAATCAGTTTCGAGGGCGTCCACCACGCGCGCCATTTCGTGAACGGCATTCTTGCCGAACCACGGCGTCGCACCGTGCGCCGAACGGCCGCGGGTTTCCACCGCCAACCAGACGCTGCCTTTGTGGGCCGTGGCCAGCGCCAGCCGTGTCGGCTCGCCCACGATGGCAAGGTCGGCCGGGAATTTTCGGTCGGCCAAAAACCGGGATCCACTCTGACCATATTCCTCGTCCACCAGCCCGACAAAAATGATCTCGGTTTCCCGGGGCCGCGCGTCGGACTGCGCCAGATCGCACAGCGCGGTAAAAAACGCCGCGACCGATCCCTTGGTATCGCAAGCGCCGCGGCCAAACATCCGGCCGGCCTTGGTCCGGGGCGTGAACTGATCGGCCTGCGCCACGTTCACCGTGTCGAGGTGGGGAGCGAGCAAAATCGTTTGGCGAATTTTCCCGGCCGGTCGCCAGCGTACGAGCAGATTGGGGCGGTGAGGCAGGACAGATTGAAACTCGATGTCCAGCCCCGCCTGCGCGCCCACGGCGGCAAGATATTCCGCCACGCGGCCCTCGCCTGCGTGCGGATGTCGCGGCGGCAAAAAAGCCGGATTGACGCTGGGTAGCGCAATCAGTTCGGCAAGGAGGGTTTTGACGTTGGCCATAGGGTGTTGAGAACCGACGGATCGCAGATTATCGGGGGCGAACCAGCCTGTCGAGGAACGAACTGGCGAGTTACCTTTCGAAAAAAGGTGGAAAAGTATTTGCGAGCAAAACGGGAATGGATTCAGAGCCTCGGGCCGTGGCGCCGGACGACGGGTTTGGTTTTTGGGGCGGGGGCGGGGCGGAGACAGCGGATGACGGGGATGCGGGTTGGCGCCGCCAGCCGCCAGTGCATCGCTATTGCGGTTTCACCTCCGCCCGCTAACCTGTCCGCATGCGATTCATTGGCAACGTCATTGAAAAACTCCAGCGGCATCCGAAACGGATTGTCTTTCCGGAAGGCGCGGAGCCGCGCGTATTGCAAGCCGCCCGGCAGTTTCATGCCTTGCGGCTGGGGGCCCCCATCCTGCTCGGCGACCGCACCCAGGTAAAGCAGACCGCAGCGGACTTGAACATCTCGCTCGAAGGCATTCGGGTCATCAATCCCAGCGAAAGCGAGGAGCTGGAAAACTTCACCCGCCGCTTTCATTCGCTGCGCCGCGAGAAGGGCATCAAAGAAGCCGAAGCCCGCGAAGCGGTGCGCCAGCCAAATTATTTCGCCGCGATGATGGTGGCGATGCACCAGGCCGACGGCCTCGTTTCCGGCGTGAGCCACATCACCGGGAGCGTGCTGCGTCCGTTATTCCAGATCATCAAGATTGCCCCCAAAGCCAAGGTCGCTTCGAGTTGCATGGTGATGGAAGTCGAGGACACGCGCTTCGGCGAAAACGGCGTCCTGTTCATGGCCGATTGCGGCGTGGTGCCCGATCCCACGGTGGAACAACTCGCTGTAATTGCGCTCTCGACCGCCCAACTCGCGCGGCACCTGCTCAACATCCGACCGCGCGTCGGCTTGTTGTCGTTTTCGACCAAAGGCAGCGCAACGCACCCGTCCATCGGCAAGGTGCAGGCCGCCACGGCGCTCGCCCGCCAGAAGGCCGAGAACCTCCGCTTCGAATGCGATTTCGACGGCGAACTGCAGGTGGACGCCGCGCTCGTGCCGGACATCGCGGAGCGCAAATGTTCCGACAGCAAAGTCGCCGGCAAGGCGAACGTGTTGATTTTCCCTGACCTCAACTCCGGCAACATCGCGAGCAAACTCGTCCGGCTCATTGGTCATGCCAACGCTTACGGGCAGATTCTCCTGGGTCTGGATCGGCCGGCGGCGGACGTTTCGCGCGGTTCGAATGCCCATGACATTTTAGGTGTCGCGGCGATCGTCGGGGTGCAGGCCATCAGCTATCCCGAGTTGCATCCTGGCGCGGGCGGAACGGCAGCGGGCGAGTAAGATGAACACTGTCAGCCCGCGCGTTTTCATTGCGGCCACCCGTCAGAACGACGGCAAGACGACCACCTCGCTCGGCCTCATCGCCGCGCTGCAAAAACATTTTCCCCGCGTCGGCTACATCAAGCCGGTGGGCCAGCGCTTCGTGGAGGTCGCGGAGCACAAGATTGACGAAGACACCGTGCTGATGGATTCGGTGTTTCGGCTCAACTGCCCCCTCGTGGACATGAGCCCCATCGCCGTCGAACCGGATTTCACCCGGAAATATCTGCAAGCGGCGAACAACGAAACGCTGGTTAAGAAAATTCAGAAAGCTTTCGACCGGGTGGCATGGGAAAAGGATTTTGTCCTCTGTGAGGGCTCGGGCCACGCGGGCGTCGGCTCGGTGTTTGATCTCTCGAACGCCCAGGTCGCCAAACACCTCGGGTGCAAGGTCATCATCGTGACGCGCGGCGGCATCGGCAAACCGATTGACGACGTGGCGTTGAACCAGGCGTTGTTCGAGAAGGAAG
>JANOHH010000345.1:0-1576 GCA_031406395.1 Verrucomicrobiota bacterium
TCATGGGCGTTTTTCCGGCGTTTATAAACTTGTATTCCCGTGTCACCTGTGCTCCTTCCCGGACGGTCCCAAAATTGTATTCCGTGGTTTCAAATTCAAATTTTGTGTCCATACCGGCTGCCAGGCCGATAGGATTGGGAAAGCGCAGACCGAAAAGGTCGATGGGCAGTTCCGGCGCACCGAGGAATGAATCGAGCGCTTCGCAAGCCAGCGGATGGCGGCTGACCCAGTTCAAACCGTGGAGGGTCCGACCGTGGATGGTCTCGGCATCTTCAGCAAACAAGGCGGGACGTAGCAGCCGCCGGTAGAGCCAACTCATGGTGGAATTGTCGGGTGGCGCGCGACGGGTGTCGAGGCGGGAATCACCAGCGCGACGATCATTTCGGAACGAGCGGCGAAGCGGATTCGCCTTGATAAAACATCACCGAGCCGTCACGCGCGCCGATGATCATGCGGAGGTCTTCGGTTTGCTTGGAGAAAGTTTGCAGATAGTGAAAAATCCCACGAAAACTGCGCGGTTCGGAGATCGGCGGGACGTGCATGACCTCGTAGCCCCAGGTTTCAAAGGCGAAGTAATATGGCGCTTGATGTTGGGGATCATGCGCCTGCGGAAACGGATGCACGTGCACCCGCATGGCGGGCGGAAGTCGGTCTCGAAAAGTCTTCGTGACGAAGATGTTGACGACCGCGCTATTCTCGGAATACAGCGCGAACGAAAAATAGGAATCCCACCGACCGAAATAGCTCAGGATCGGGAGCAACGAGAATGGAATCAACACGGCCAACGCAAGCCGGGAACGGAAGATCACTCCAATGGTTTCGTTGAGAAATGGCGCCGCAGGAGTTGCGTCGGCGCCCGGGCGAGCAGGTTTGTCCGCATCCTCGGGGTTTAAGCTTTTGGCAAATGGCTTGCGCATCCCGACCAAAGCCGTCCCCTTCGGCTGGGCGTTGCGGGTCAAAAACAGCACGCCGACGAGTGCGATCATGGCAAAGTTCCAAGGCCAGACCACCCAGTTGTAATTATGGCCCAACGGACCGAGAAAAAGCACCGCCCCCAGATGCAGTCCGACGACGGCAATGATCGCAGGCTGCCGCCCCCGAGACGACCACAAGGCGAGACCGATTGCGATTTCAAGAAATGGAGTCGCGGTGACCGTCCACCGGAACAACTCGATGACCGCCACCGGCAAGCCCCATTTCTCCGCCGGTCCGACAAACCAGACCGGCATGACGTGAAAGAACCGCGCGTTGCACTTTTGGATCCCGCTCCAAAGATAAACTACGGTTAACGCCCAACGGCACGCGGCGAGCGCGGTACACGGCGGCAGAAGCGTGAGCAGTAGCATCACCCAATACATGTAGAACCAGGGCTGGCCGCGATTCTGGTCCAGGCAGAAGGCGAACAAACTCGCGGATAAAAAATAGATCACTGCCGTCCGATACCACCAACCCGCCAATAGGAGCGCTAGCAATAGGGAAACCAGCAGAAAAAAATCCCAAGGCGTAGGCAGGGTAGGAAACACGCGGGTGATGGGCAGTAAGGGGAAGAGGCGCGTACTCAGCCACACCGGCGCGG
>JANOHH010000346.1:0-1003 GCA_031406395.1 Verrucomicrobiota bacterium
GCCGGGAACATGCTCCCCGCGGCTTTGGAAACCGCTGAACTGCTCGGGCGCGAAAGCGTATCCACCAAAGTCTTCAGCTTCCATACGATCAAGCCGCTGGACGAACCAACGCTGGCGGATGCGTTCAAGAATTTCAAAGTCGTCGCGACCTTGGAGGAACACAGCGTGCTCGGCGGCTTGGGCGGCAGCGTGGCGGAATGGCTGGCAGACCATTCGCCGCTCAAGGCAAAATTGATTCGTTGCGGGACCGCCGATGAGTTTTTGCATGAGACCTGCGAGCAGGAGGAGGCGCGGGAACATTTTGGGCTGACGCCCTCCGCGATGGCCGCGCGCATCAGGGCCGCGCTCGGTTGAACCAATTCAGCCATGCACATCGGCGTCGATTTCGACAACACGATCGTTTGCTACGACGCGCTCTTTCACAAGGTGGCGCGCGAGAAAAACCTGATCCCCCCCGACGTGCCGGTCAACAAGTCCGACGTGAGGAATTACCTTCGTCGCATCGGCAACGAAGACGCGTGGACGGAAATGCAAGGCTACGTGTACGGCGCCCGGATGGCCGAAGCTACGCCGTATACCGGCGTGATTGAATTCTTCAAGGCCGCTCGCGACGCCGGCATCCGCGTCTCCATCATCAGCCACAAGACCCGGCATCCATTTCTCGGAGAGCCATACGATTTGCACCAGGCCGCCACGAGCTGGCTGGAGCAACAGGGTTTTTTCGACGGCGACCGAATCGGCCTGCCGCGCGAGTGCGCTTTCTTCGAGCTGACCAAACAAGCCAAGCTGGAGCGCATCGCTCAATGCGGCTGCACGCACTTCGTCGACGATTTACCGGAGTTTCTAGGCGAAGCGGCGTTCCCCGCGAATGTGCAGCGGATCCTGTTTGATTCGAACAATCTTTACGTTGTCGACCATCGCTTTCCTAGAATTCAGACGTGGGATGAAGCGCGGAATTTAATTTTGCCGAACTTGGGCACAGTTCCCACTCCCTCTCTTCCCG
>JANOHH010000358.1:0-10279 GCA_031406395.1 Verrucomicrobiota bacterium
GCTGAAAGCCACGTTCGTCTTGAGCCCGCTGTAGCTGACGCTCTTGTTGGTCGGGAAGCTGGTGATTACCAGGCTGGAGGAAATATCAACTCCGTTCAGCACGACCTGGATGTTCGTGATCGCAGCGCCTGCGGTGGCCGTGAAACTGAGGGTGTTCGTGACCTGCATCAAAACCGTGCCGTCCGGCTGTACGTTGGCGAGCGCCGGAAACACCCCAACGGTCAAATCAGCATCTTCGAACCAGATGGCTCCACCGACACCGGCACCGTTGTTCGATGCGAATTCAACTTTTACCTGGGTGGTATTTGCAGGAGCAGTCCCGGTCAATGAATAGCTCGCCCAAGAATGAGCAATGTCGTAATTCTGCCCATACACCGCCGGGTCAACGGTGTTTCTCGTAGCTGTGCCCAGTACCGCGTCCGTATTATCGAGGAAAATCATTGACATGGTGCCCTTAGGAAGCCACCACTTATCGGCACCGCTCAACACGGTAAGCTTGTATTGCGTTCCCGCTGTTGCCGGGACAGTCTGGTAGAATCCACCGGCTCCTTCGTACCATCCATTCCCGACCACCAGGAAATAAGAGCTGTCAGGGGAGGAATTGGTGATGCCTGCATTGTCTATTGAATTGGTCTTGTGGTTGGCGAAACCAGCAGTCCACGACCAGCCCTGCCAGTAGTCTGGCCAGGCGGCAGACGCGGGTAGGTTGAAATTCCCGTTGGTGAGCAGATTGGCGTGGGCGGAGCCAGCCGCCAGTAATACGCAAACCAAGGCGAACCATATCCGCGGTTTGGCTGTCAATCGTTCTTGCGCTGCTTTCGCGGTTTGAGATTTGGGCTTCATAAGGGCGGATGTGTTTGGGTGCAATTGTGTGAGTGTTGGGATCGCGGTCGTGAGTTGCGGTTTTGCTGTCGTAGTTTCATTTCGTCTTAGGACGATATACCGGCAATACTAACTTGCCGTGAAGCGTCCAAACCATCCCTCTTTCGAGGGGGGCCGCAAAATCGGTTGACTGGATATTCTGCCGGCGCTCCGGGAATGTGATGGACTTGGCTGCGCTCCTGCCTTTGAATAAACCACTGATCTCAATTGAAAAAATACGAGAATGTTTACTTGGTTGGTCGCCTTTTCGCCCTGCTGGCGTGCGCTCAAGTGGTTTGCGCTCAGCCCGCAAACCGTTTATTGACCAACGCGCTTGATGTTCTTTCGCTCTCGGGGGATCGCGCCTGGGGGATTGACGTCTCCGTCCAAGGGGTGGTGACGGCGGCGCAACCAGGCTGGGCGGGGCGGTTTTTTGTTCAGGACGCCACCGCTGGTATCTTCGTGGACCATGTCAGCGACCGTCAACCCGTGCCCGGTGATCTCATCCGGGTGACCGGCGTGAGTCACCCCGGCGGATTTGCCCCCATCATTGCCCAGCCGCGCTGGGAGAAATTGGGCACCGCGCCGTTGCCCATGGCGAAACCCGTGCCCATCGAGCAATTGATGGCGGGGGTTGAAGACAGCCAACGCATCGAAATCTCGGGCATCGTGCGCGCCGGGTGGTTGGATGCTCCCGCAGGCGTTGCCTTTGAAATCGCGTCCGGTGGTTATCGGCTTCATGTGTATGCACCGCTCGCCGTGTCGGCTGATCCGCCATTACTCGTGGGCGCCAAAGTGCGCCTGCGCGGCACGGCGGCTACCTCGTTCAACGGGCAATTGCGCCAGTTGATCGCCGTGGATTTGTATGTGCCCCGCGCGTCCGATTTCATCGTCGAGTCCACCGTGGCGGGCGATCCCTTCGGAACACCGGTGCTGCCTCTGAACAAACTTGGGCAATACCGCCGGGGCCGTGAATTGAGCGAACGGGTTCATGTCAAAGGCACCGTGACCCATCAACGACCGGGCGAAGATGTTTTCATCCAGGACGCCACGAGTGGCTTGCAGCTCAAAAACCGCCAACTGGAAACCCTGACTCCCGGCGACGTGGTCGAGGCGGTCGGCTTTCTGGATTTTGAGCACTTTCTTCCCGTCCTGCAGGACGCGGTAGTGCGCAAAACCGGGGAAGCGCGGGAAACGGTAAAGCCCAAACCGGCGCCCATTTGGGAACTGCAGGCGGGCTACCGCCATGCCGACCTGATCACGCTCTCGGGCCGGGTGCTGGACCGCACCGTGCGCGATGCCGGTAAAAAAGACGGCACTGCCGCTGGGCAGAAAATCTTCCTCACCTTGCAAACCGGGGGGGTGTTTTTTACGGTTGAAGGCTTCGGAGCCGAACCCAACGCGGCGTTGGCGCTCATCCCCCTCGGCAGTATCGTGGAAGTTGACGGCATCTGCCTTATGGAGATTCGGGAGGACGGAAAGATGAAGTCCCTGCAGGTGCTTCTTCCCACCATCAACGACGTGCGGATCTTGAAAAGACCAAGCTGGCTGACCCCGGCGCGGCTACGAATCGGGATGGCCATCCTGTTTGCCGTTCTCGTGGTGGCGTTGGTCTGGATTGTCACGGGATACCAAAAAAACTCGGCGTTGAAGGTCTTGGTCAAGGAAAAAAACAAAGCGCAACAGGAACTCCAGGAATCCCACAACCTGCTGGAAACGCGCGTGGTGGAGCGAACGAATCAATTGAAGATTGAAATGACCGCGCGCCAGGAAGCCGAGGTTCATTTCAAGGCCACCCTCGGGGAGCGCACCCGTCTGGCGCAGGAACTCCACGACACGCTTGAGCAAAGCCTCACCGGCATCGGGTTGCAGTTGGACACGGCGACCAGACTCCTGGCCAAGGACCCCGCCGCCGGTAGCCGCCACATCGGCCTGGCGCGGAATCAGATGACGCAAAGCCAATTGGAATTACGACGCTCAATTTGGGACCTGCGAACCCGCGAACTGGAGCAGTTCGATTTCCCCACCGCCCTGCGGGTAAACGCGCAGCAGATCACGGAGGGCACGCACCTCAAACTGGAGATGGAAACCACGGGCCCGGTACTTGCACTCTCCGAAGTTGCGGAGGAAAACCTGCTGCGCATCGTCCAGGAGGCGCTCACCAACGTGATCAAACACGCCGGCGCGAGCGAGGTCAGGGTCAGCCTCGGGTTCAGTTCCCAGGCGGTCACGTTGCGGGTCAAAGACAACGGGCAGGGCTTCACCCCGGACCAATGTCCCGGCTCGCGCGAAGGCCACTTCGGCCTGCTGGGCATTTCGGAACGCGCCAAACGGCTCAAGGGACATCTCCGGGTGACCAGCACTCCCGGAAACGGGACCTGCCTCGAGGTCGAGATCCCCGCCAAGTTGGCTGACGAAACCGACCCCACCGGCGCCGACGCTCGAGGACTGATATGAAAAGCGATCGCAAGATTCGTATTCTCATCGCCGACGACCATTACGTTGTTCGCATGGGGCTGGTCGCCTTGGTGCAAACGGAGCCTGACATGGAAGTCGTGGCGGAAGCCGCCGATGGCGCGCAGGCCATCGAGCTTTATGCAAAATTCCTCCCGGACCTCGCGTTGATGGATTCGCGCATGCCGGTGAAGGATGGCATCCAGGCGACGGTCGAAATCCGCAAACGATTCCCCAGCGCTGCCATTCTGATGCTGACCGCATTCGACGGCGACGCCGATATCCGTCGGGCCTTGGAAGCGGGCGTGCAAGGTTATGTGCTGAAAAGTTCGACCGGCGACCAACTCATTCCCGCGCTCCGCGCCGTTGCCGCCGGCGAGCGCTGGTTGCCCAAGGAAGTCACCACCCAACTCGCGGCCCGGAACTCTTTCGAGCAGTTGACCCCGCGGGAAGTGCAGGTGCTGCGCGAACTGGCCAAGGGATTGGCCAACAAACAAATCGCCGACGCCTTGAACATCACCGAATACACGGTGAAAGACCACTTGAAGCACATCCTCGGCAAACTCCGGGTCGCCGACCGCACCGAAGCCGTTACGGTCGCAATCCAGCGCGGTATCATTCACCTGTGAGCTCCGTGGCTCCAAAGTGAAATCAAGATTTGTCGCGACTGTTGTCGGGGCTGCGTTCCTCGGGGCCACGATGGTGGTTGCGCCGACCGCCGATCACCGCTCGGCTACCGCGCCCGGGATCCTTTGCACTCCGGTTTCGATTCCGAACCATCCCGTTGTGATTCAACTCGCGAAAATCCGAAAAGCCTGAACGGCAGGAGCCATTCATCCGCTCGGTGAATTCCAAAACCCGGTCTTGTTCTTCGTCTCTTCCTCTGCGTTGCGTCTTGGCGCTGGCTTGACCGCCCTCTGTTCAAGCCGTTTCCGGGAGTTGCCGAAGCAGATTCTGCAGGAACACCACGTTGTCGCACTCGACGTAGTTCATTGTGCCGCCCATGCGGGCGAAGCTCTTGCAAAACCTCAGGTAGTAGGCCGGATTGTCCTTGGGCGGCTCGCCCTGACTCCAATCCCAATTCCCGCCGTCCTGAATGTCCACGACGTAAATCGTGTGGCCGCTGACGATCTTGCGCCCGGCTTGCAAGCGTAAATTGTTCACGCAACTGAGGCTCTTCTCAAACACCTGCGGCGCCATGATGGCCGAACCGACGGACAAGACCACGCCGCCGTCGAGTCCATCCACCGAGCGGCCGAAAAGCGCGATGTCCGTCGTCGCCGCGCGGCCGATGTCTGCGCCGTTGATCATTGGGTGTTTGGAGATGATGTCGTAGCCACTGCCGGGATGCACCGTGAGCGGAACATTGTGCCGGAAGGCCTGCGCCAGGATGGAACTCGCCGGGTTGGGATGTTTCACTTCGATGCGGCCCGCTGGAAGTCCGTATGCGACCATTGCCTGCAATAGTTCGGCGCGGGCCGGGGCCAGCGGATGCGTGGGCTCGGCGCTCAAGGATTTTTTCAGTTCATCGGTCGTGGGTAGCGTCGTGCCGTTCTCGACAATGAATCGCCCGAGACTGCGACCGTAGCCTTCGCCGCGCAATGCGCCCGCCAGCAGCGCCAGATGAATATTGCGGCCGGTTTCGTCCCAGGTGCCAAACGTGCCGGTGGCCACGTTGTCGCGGACGCTCTCCGCCGTGCGCCCCTGGAAAGCGAGTTCCCAATCGTGAATCGTCCCGGCGCCATTGGTGGCGAGGTGCGTGACCCAGCCGCCCGCGACGAGCGCATTCACCACCTCGAGCAAGCCATTCTTTACGAGGTGCGCGCCGTAGATCAGCATGACGCTCGCGCCGCGTTTGCGTGCTGCTGTGATTTTCGCCACACACTCCCGGATCCGCTCGATCATTTCTTCCGGGCAGGGCGTGGCACTATCGGCGGCCCCGGTTAGAAGTTCTTCGAGGGTGCTGAGGTTTCGGCGTTGGGCCAGCGGGTAGGCTTTGATTTTTTTCAGGTCAAGGGGCGTTGGAAAATCTTTCATCGTGCGCCGTCATTTAAGCACGGAGGCACACGGTTGAAAACGGATTTCTTGCCGGGTTCCTTCCGGGCAGTGAAACGTCCGCTGCAACAGTTATCGTCTGGCATATCGAGTCCGCGTGATTGGAGCGGTGGCGTTGACCTTGGCCAATCGCCCGATTAAGCTGCCAACGTGGGTCACGAGTTGACAGATGAAATCAGCCTTGAGCTGGGCCGCCGCGTTGCCGCGCTTCTACGCCAGCAACCGGATCTGTTGCGCGTCGCGCACGCCAACCTCGCTCGCTGGACCCGCTTGAATGCCAGCGCCCCCTCCTTGGTCCGTTGCTACCAGGAATGGGAACAAATCTTGAAGCGTCCGCTGGAGGAAATTTGCCAACTCTTGGTTTCTGAGACCGACGCAGCGCAGCGCCTTCGCCAAAATTCGCCGTTCGCGGGAGTTTTGGGTGCGCCGGAAGTGTGGCAAGTGAAACAACGTCTCCGCCATGCAGCGACCGCAGCTTGAGCACATCATTCGCGCCGCCGCCGGCATCACCGGAGCAACCGAAATCGTTGTCATCGGCAGTCAGGCCGTGCTGGGTCAGTTTCCGAATGCGCCGGCGGACCTGCTGGCTTCCATCGAAGCCGACGTGTTCACTTTTCGCAATCCCGGCGATGCCGATCTGATTGACGGCTCCATTGGTGAAGGGTCTCCGTTCCATCAGACCTTTGGTTATTACGCCCACGGCGTCGCGGAAGACACCGCAATTCTTCCCGCCGGCTGGAAGGATCGACTGATCACCGTGCGGAATGCGAACACCGGTAACGGCTGCGGCTTGTGCCTGGAAGTGCATGACCTCGCCGTGGCCAAACTTGCAGCCGGTCGCGAGAAGGACACTTCCTTTGTAGCGGAGTTGTTTCGGCACAAACTTGCCAACCCCGCACTGATCGATTCCCGCCTCCGTCAATCCCCCTTGTCGGGAGAGCGCTTGGAATTGGCCTCGGCCCGGCTTAAACGCCTTTCAGCGATTTGATGTGGCGGCAGCCATCCTTGCCTGCCGTGGAGCCGGCGTATTCTGTCCGGCGGAAAGAGCTCACAGGTACACGGGTGGCCTAAAATCTTCGTGAGTCGTCAACAAATTCGGGCGCCATTCCGGGTGGTAGGATGCCACCCTCCACGCCAGGCAAAATACCTGACGCTACATTCCTTGTCCGATTTTCAGGTTGGCGGCTACTATAGGGTGAGTGAACGATCAAACTGACGCCCAACTGCTGCGCGCCTACGTGGAACACCGCTCCGATCCGGCCTTCGCCGAACTGGTGCGCCGCCATGTGGATATCGTCTATTCCGCCGCCCTGCGGATGGTTTGTGACTCGCACCTCGCGCAAGATGTGACCCAGGGCGTGTTCCTCGCGCTCGCCAGCAACGCCGCCCAACTAACGGATCGTCCGGTGCTGTCCGGTTGGCTGCATCGCACCGCGCAAAACATCGCCGCGCAGACCGTCCGCACCGATGTGCGCCGTCGGGTCCGCGAACAGGAGGCCGCCGCCATGAATAAATTGCTTTCCGCCGAACCGGACGCCCTTTGGGAACACATCGCCCCGCAGCTCGACGCCGCGCTCGGCGAACTGAGCGAGGCGGACCGGGACGCTGTGTTGCTCCGTTACTTTGAACGCAAGTCCGCGAGCGAGATGGCGCAAACGCTCGGCATCAGCGACGAGGCTGCCCAAAAGCGGGTCAACCGCGCCGTCGAACGCCTGCGCGAATTCTTTGCCAAACGCGGCCTCACCGTTGGCGCGAGCGGACTCGTCATCGTTATCTCCGCCAACGCCGTCCAAGCCGCACCGGTTGGTTTGGCCGTCACGATTTCAACTGCCGCCGCTCTTGCCGGAAAGACCATTGCTACGACGGCAACCACAACACTGACCAAAGCCATCGCTATGACTTCGCTCCAAAAAACTATCGTCACCGCCACCGTTGCAATCCTTGCCGGAACCTCAATTTATGAAGCCCACCATGTCTCTCAACTGCGCAACCAAGTCCAAACGCTCCAGCAACAGCAAGAGCCGCTGACGCAACAAAACCAGCAGTTGCAAAACGAGCGTGACGATGCGAGGAACCGGCTGGCTTCGATGGCTGAAGAAATGGCGGACAGCAAAAGCAACAACGAGGAACTACTGAAGCTGCGCGGTAAAGTTGGTGTGTTGCAGGGCCAGGCAAATGAATCCAGCCAGCGAGTTCTTATTGCCGAGCAGAAACTGGCGGCAGCATTGTCCTCCGAAGCGCAATTCGAAGCGCATCAAGGGGCGAGAACCGATGCCGTGAAACAACTTGGCCTTGCCATGTTCTCATTTGCGATGGGTCACGATAATCAATTTCCAACCAATCTTGTTCAACTCAAAAAAGAGTTGGGAAATCCTTTCGCGATTGGGGGAGTTGATTTGGGTGTTTTTGAATTCAAGAACGTCGGAGCGGGAACGCTTGCCCCTCCCAATACGGTCGTGCTTCGTGAACGGATTGCCAGGCAAGCTCCTGACGGAACGTGGAGGCGCACTTATTGTTTTGCAGACGGCAGCGTGCATACTGCGACAGCAAATGACGGGAATTTTGGAGCTTGGGAAAAAGCCAATACCTATTTACAGCCACGAAATCAAAATCAATAGGTCAGTGGAAAATTCAGCGCCGTAGGCGCAGCATGTTTATAGAATCCGCCACACACAACACACAAGCTCCGGAGGAGTGGCATACTCCCGGACGATGTCGCTCCTACGGAGCTATGATATCACTGCCGCGCGATAACTATAAATATGTCGCGCCCCTGGAGCTGAACCCAAATGCATAGATTGAGCATCCCGACCGTCGCAGCAACGTGGTTCAAATTATCACTGGCTGATTGACCGCGAAGTCCTTCGAGGCTTTTTAAACGCAGCGACACTGCAAATTGCGGATTGCTGCCTACAATCGCAAATGTTCGCAGGATATTCGATCTTCAATATCGGCATTTATTTATGACGCTGTGTTTAGCTTGAGCCTCCTGACTTCGGCTGCTACGAGATCAAACGTCGCAAATCTGCACGCCTTGTTTGCGGGAAGCCAGTTTGCCGCGAGGTTTGGGCACAAATTCCTTGTGACTATGCTGTTTATCGAGACCGGAGAAAACCAACTGCCGCGGGAGCCAGTTTTTCTCGCAGCGGCCGTTCGGAAGATGAGTGCGCCATAAGCGCTGGTGCTTGCACGCTGGCGGTGACCCTGGTCGAAGCCAGCTTATCCGGCCCGCGAGGGCGCTCATGGTGCAAAGGTATTGAGTTGTCTATCCTCAAGGTTGCTAGGGCTGTCCGCCTAACTGCTCGCGGGTTTGGATGTTGTGATGGCAACACTCGAGATGAATTGCTCGAGAGTATGATCAAGTTCAAGATTGGCGGTTTTGGCCGGCGCATATCAATTGACGCCCTGCCTGCGTTCCCGTAGCGTCTCCACCGCTATTTTTCTAAGGCAAACATGATTGGTTTCATATTCAAAAAGCTCATCGGGTCAAGAAACGAGCGCGAGGTCAAAAAGCTTCGCCCGCTGGTTGCCCGCATCAACGAGATCGAGGCCGGTCTGCAAAAACTGTCCGACGACGAACTCCGCCAAAAGACCGCGGACTGGAAGGCGCAGCTTTCACAAATCGAAGACAAGACCGAACTTGCGGCCAAGCTCAACGAGATCCTGCCGGAAGCGTTCGCCGTGGTGAAGAATGGCTGCCGCCGACTCTGCGGTCAGGACATCATCGTGCGCGGGCATCCGATCAAGTGGGAAATGGTGCCCTTCGATGTGCAGCTCATCGGGGGGATGGGATTGCACGGCGGCAAGATCGCGGAAATGGCCACGGGCGAAGGCAAGACGCTTGTCGCCACACTGCCCGTTTATCTAAATGCCCTCACGGGTCGTGGGGTTCATGTCGTGACAGTGAATGATTACCTGGCGGCGCGCGACTCCGATTGGATGGGCGCGGTTTACAAATTCCTCGGACTCTCGGTCGGCTGCATCCTGCATGATCAACCGCCGTCGGTGCGCCGCGAACAATACAGTAACGACATCACCTACGGCACGAACGCGGAGTTCGGCTTTGATTATCTGCGCGACAACGGCATGGCCACGCGCAAGGAGGAGCAGGTGCAGCGCGGACATTACTTCGCCATCGTGGACGAAGTGGACTCCATCCTCATCGATGAAGCGCGCACGCCGTTGATCATCAGCGGGCCGGCGGTCCATACGCACGACGAGCAATATGGCCAGTGGAAACTTTCCGTCGAGTCGCTGGTCCGGGCGCAGGAACGGTTATGTGCGCGCTTTTTGTCCGAGGCGGAGGACCTGCTCAAGAAGCTGCGCCCCACCGACGGCTCGAATCCGCCCAATCCGGACGCGCTCGAACGGGAAATCGGGCTGCTTCTGTTTCGCGTCAAGATCGGTCAGCCGCGTTCCGAGGCGTTGCTGAAATTGATGGAAGAACCGGCGAACCAGAAACTGATGAACGACGCGGAGCTTTCGCTGCACGCGGATCAGAAGAAGGTGGAGCTTTATGCCGAGAAGGAGCAATTGCTCTTCGCGATGGACGAGAAAAGCCATGAGACGGACCTGACCGAGAAGGGCCGAAACTTCATGAGCCCGAAAGACCCCGATGCATTCGTGCTGCCCGACTTGAGCACGGCCATGCACGACATTGACGTGGGACCGGAGCCGGACGCGCGGAAGCGCATGGAGGCGAAGACCAAGTTGCAGGCTGAATTCGAGTCGAAGGCGCAGAAGATTCATGCGATCTCGCAATTGCTGAAAGCCTACTCGCTCTATCAAAAAGACGTGGAGTACGTGGTGCAGGAAAACAAGGTGATCATCGTGGATCAGAACACGGGCCGCTTGATGACCGGGCGCCGCTGGAGCGATGGTTTGCATCAGGCCGTGGAAGCGAAGGAAG
>JANOHH010000429.1:0-1234 GCA_031406395.1 Verrucomicrobiota bacterium
AGGCGCGGAAGGCGAGCGGGCTGGAGGTGGCGGGGATCATCTGCACGCCGCACTGGGCGTTCCCGCTCAGTTCGCCCGATCCGACGAAGCGGGAGCGGACGGTGAACGGGCTGAAGTTTGCGCTCAAGCAGGGCGGCGAAATCGGGTGTTCGCGTGTGCTGCTGGTGCCGGGGACGGTGGAGAAAAATGTGACCTATGAGGAGTGCTGGTCGCGGAGTATCGAGGGCATCAAGCGGTGCCTGGAGACGGCGGAGCAGTCGAAATGCGCCATCGGGGTGGAGAATGTGTGGAACCGGTTCATCAATGAGCCGGTGGCGGCGAAGCGATACCTGGAGGAGATCAACAGCCCGTGGGTGGGCTGGCATTTTGATTGTGGCAATATCATCCGCTACGGCGACCCCATAGTTTGGATCAACACGCTCGGCAAGCACATCAATCGGGTCCATATCAAGGAATACAGTCGCGACCGCGCCATGAGTTCGGGTGACGTCTGGAAAGGTTTCAACGCGCAGCTCCTCGAAGGCGCGAACAATTGGCCCGGCATCACCAAGGCTTTCACGGCGGTGGGCTATTCTGGCTATCTCATCACGGAACAAGGCGGCGGCGATACGCCGGAAGGGTTGCGTGATCTGAACGATCGGCTGGGGAAGATTATCGCGGGCTGAGCCTTATTCCGTCACGCGCAGGTAGGGTTTCAGGGCGGCAACGAGGGTCGCGGGCAAGCGCTTCGGCTTTTCCCCTTCCCGTCCGGTGCAAACGTGCAGGGTCTTCGCTTGCAGGATCAGAGTCTGGTTCTGATTTATCATCCGATAGCCGAAGTTGAGCCGGACGCGTTCAGCCACGGTGACCCACACTTCCGTTTGCAATTCATCATCGTAACGGGCGGGCGACTTGTAGTGCAGGCGAGCCTCGATCACGGGAAAAATTACATCCCGCTCCTGCCAGTTCAAAAACGTCGTACCGAGTTGGCGAAAAAACTCCCCGCGTGCGGTTTCGAGGAGGTCCAGGTACCGGGCGTGAAAGACGTGATTACCCAAGGTACAATCGGCGTAAATCACGCGCTGCGAATGGCGAAAGACATTGGCGACCATCCGCGGAGACTAGCGCAATAAATGAGCTAAACTCAGCAAGCAGCGTGGAGTCTTTCCCTCATCTTGCCCCGAGGATAGAGTGGCATGAGTGTCTGGGGCAAAAGGATGCTGGCCTGGGCCACACTTGGTTTCTGGCTGCCGCT
>JANOHH010000485.1:0-2252 GCA_031406395.1 Verrucomicrobiota bacterium
AATCCAGCATCAAGGTATTGATGCCGCGCAAGTCCGCGCCCTCGGCGACCGGGCCTTCGATCCAGCCTTCGACGATTTTGTCGCGCCCAACTCTTTCCTTAAAGAGCGCGACAGCCTGAATGGCGTTGTGCATCCGACCCCCACCCAGCGGATCGGGAATTTTCAACACGGCGAGCTTGGTTTTGTCCGCCAGCAGGGCTTGATCTTCCAAGATTGCGACCGGTTGATCGTCGAAGAATTGAACCGCCGCGCCACAATCCGCCGCTTCCCGGGCCGGGTCGGACATCGTGTTCACGTAATCAAAGCCATACTTCTCCGCCGTGCGCAGCTGCCCTTCGACCAGCACCCGATAGTCGGTGCAATAGTCGCGATATTTCGCGCCGATCTCCGCGCACGCAAATTGCATTGTGATGGGCAGGAGGGGCAGGCGATCCACCGGTTGGCCGGCGAGATGAGCGAGAACACGTTCGCGGCTGTTCATGGTCAGGTTCGGCGTTGCGCTTCCAGGCGACGGCAGATGGCCGCGACAAAATCCGGACTCGTCCCGCAGCAGCCACCGATGAAACTCGCGCCCGCCGCGATCAAAGCCGGCACCTGGCCGGCAAAATCGTCTGGCGTGCCGGCGTAAACCGCGCGGCCATCGACGAGCTGCGGCAGACCCGCGTTCGGTTTCATCCAGATCGGCCTATCCGTCGCGGCCCGCAGCCGCTGGCAAATGGGCAGAAAGCCGAGAATGCCCTGGCCGCAATTCGCGCCGATGACGTCTGCGCCCGCGGCGGTCAAAGTCTGCGCGGCCTGTTCGGGCGTGGCACCCATCATGGTGCGGTCCAGATTTTTCCCCGAATCAAACACCATGCAGGCGACGACCGGCAGCCCCGTCATCCGCGCTGCCGCCACGGCCAGCTTCGCTTCTTGCAGGTCGGACATGGTTTCCACCACCAGCGCGTCCGCGCCGCCCTGGGCCAGGGCAGCCGCTTGCTCCGCAAAGGCCGCCTGAAGTTCCTTGGCCGTGACTTCGCCGCTCAGCACCAGTTTTCCGCTCGGCCCAATCGAAGCAAACACCGCAGCCTTGCCGCCCGTCGCGGCGCGGGAAATCTCGACGCCCCGCCGGTTGATTTCCACCACGCGATCGGCCAGTGAGTTCTCCGCCAGCCGAATCCGGTTGGCGCCAAACGTATTGGTGAGAATGACGCGACTGCCCGCGTTGACGTAGGCGGAGGCGACCTCGGCCACGCGCTCTGGATGCGTGAGGTTCCAAGCGTCCGGAAATTCGCCGATGGCCAGGCCGCGGACCTGCAACTGGGTGCCCCACGCGCCGTCGGTTACGACCGGGCCGGCGGCGATCAATTTTTCAATGGTCGGGTGCATGGATGAAATTGTGGTCAGGTTGAATCGCTAAACGGACTTTCCCGGGTGCGGAACGGAACGGCTACCCGGAATTTGCCATTCCTCCGCCGGTTATTGCCCGCGCGGCCAGTGCTCGTTGGTGCGCCCCCCATCAGCGGAGATCTGGATTCAAGGTCAGAAGCGGCCTTCACAGACCATTCGCGTCGGCAAACATGGGATGGCTTTGCAGCTACTGAACGCAAGGTAACTGCCTCGTTTGCTCCCGCATTTGCACCGGGGCCGTGACCCAATCGGGCCGCCGGGTGACATTTTGTTGTAAGGTCTTGCCCTCAACGGCGGTTTAAACTTTAGTTGCGATCCACGCCGCGCGGATGAAATCTGCCTGCGTTGGGTCACGACGCAGAAGATGATTCATAATGATCAAGCCGACGATTGCCCGCTGGATCTGATTCCGACGCGGGCCAGCCTGTTGGGGCGGCTCAAGGACTGGGACGATAACGCCAGTTGGCGCGACTTCTTCAACACCTACTGGAAGCTCATCTATGGCTTCGCGCTCCAGCGCGGCCTCACGCATTCCGAGGCGGAGGAGGTCGTCCAGGAAACCGTCCTCGCCGTGGCCAAAAATATCCAGGGCTTCACCTACGATCCCGCCAAGTGCGCCTTCAAAACCTGGCTGCTGACCGTGACCCGCTCGAAGATCGCCAACCAGTTTAAGAAACGGGCCCGTCATCCACTTGCGGCTGGCGACGCGGGGGATGACTCCGATCAAACCCCGTTGCTGGAACGCGTGCCCGATGACCAGGCTGAGTCCAACTGGGAACGCGCGTGGGAGGAGGACTGGCAGAAGAACCTCATGGACGCCGCCATCCAGCGCGTGAAACGCCAGGTCGCGATCGAGCATTACC
>JANOHH010000488.1:0-1440 GCA_031406395.1 Verrucomicrobiota bacterium
CCGACCTCGGTCGTCTGATTCAAATTTTGCGCGACGCCAAATATCAGGGTTACGTCACGCTGGAATACGAAGCGGCGGAAGACCCGTGGCAGGCGGTGCCGGGAGTGTTAAAAAAACTGCGGGCACTGCTCGCATCCTGAAACCAACGAAACCAATTTGAACGCTTGATGGAGGTGAATAATTCTGCCTGACTTCAAGCAGCGCAATCATCGTCGATGGATATCCTTTTTATGAGAACAAAACTTCTGTTGCTCGCCAGCGTCTTGGCGCTTCTGAAACTCACTGCCTTCGCCGCGGATTTCCGCGCCGGAATCGCGGATCGTGTCGTTACTCCGGATCCGTTGCTGGGGGTGTCGGGCGGAGTTGGTCCATCCAACCCCGTGACCCGCAAAGAAGGTGAGCTGACCGTGCGAGCGCTGGTTTTTGAGGAGAGTGGCACGCGGGTGGCCATTGTCAGTGCTGACTTTCTCGGTTTTCCTTCCACCATCGGCAATAAAGTTCGCGCCAAAGTTACCGGCATTCCGCCAGAGAATATCTTGATCGGCGCGACCCACACCCACAGCGCGCCCGACTGTTACGGTTTTCCCGACGGTAAAGGCGGCACCGCGTCCGATCCGAAATTTTTGGAGATGGTTTGCTCGCGGATGGCTGAGGCAATCAACGAGGCCGTGAGCAAATTGCAACCTGCCAGCCTCAAAGTTGCCACCGGCGAAGCGAAAGGGAAGATCGCCTTCAACTACTATGCGCCGCAACTCTACGATCCGCGCTGCCATGTCATCCAGGCGCTCGACGCTTCCGGCAAACCATTCGCTACACTGGTCAACTACGCCGTCCACCCGGAAGTGCTTGGTTCGAGCGTGGGCATCCTCAGTCCTGATTTGATTGGTCCGCTCTACGATCGTATCAATGAAAAAGGCGGCGGCACGGGCATTTTCATGAACAGCGCCCAAGGGGGAATGGTTACGGCGGACAACCGCAGCCCAGACGGCGAAGGCGACCTTCGCACTTGGAGTGAATGCCTGCGCATCGGACGAGTTCTGGCTGATGAAACCCTGCGCATCATCAAGGACGCGCCGGTGCAACCATCGCCCAAATTGTATTGCGCCGCCAAGAAGCTGACGTTCCCGGTGGAATCGCCATTGCTACGGGCTCTACTGAAAGCGTCGCCCAACGGAATTCCCGGCGGCGAAACCGGCAAAGTCTCCACCCAGTTGAATGTGGTCAACGTGGGCAATGCGCAAATTCTCACGATTCCCGGCGAAGCTCTGCCTAACATCGGCTACTACCTGAAACGCAAAATGCACGGCGAAAACAATCTTCTTTTTGGCCTCACCAACGATGCTTTCGGCTACATCCTGACCAAGGAGGATTGGGGCAGTTTCAAACGTTACAACTACGTTTCGCAAACCTGCCTAGGTGAAATGACCGGTGAGCATTACA
>JANOHH010000601.1:0-3629 GCA_031406395.1 Verrucomicrobiota bacterium
GGCAACCGGCGCGAGTTGGGCCACCGCAGCGTCATGAAAGGCGCAGAATCCAATGAAAGTGACGGCGACCAAGCGGCAGCGAATTGATTTCATTTTCGGGCTCGATGCTAAACCAAACCGGGGCGTTTGACGAGTCTGAAAAACCGCAAAAGTCACTGATCCCCAGCGGGAATGTCGGATGTCGCCGGTTCGTCGTTTCAGCGCCCGATTTCCACCACCGTGCCCGCAATGTACCGCGGGCCGTTGGCCTGGTTGAAATAATAGACCACCAGGGCCTGACGTTTTGAAATCATCGTTGCCCATGGATATCCGAGGTCACCATTCCCGCCGTCATCGCGCAAGACAATTTCCTCTGCCGTGGCGAAATTCGTGCATTCCGCGTCCAACACGCGCGCGCGAATGCCAAAGGGCGCGTGACGATAGCCATACACCAAAAGCACGCGCCGGTCCGGCAGCCGCAAAGCGTAATGCGGATGACCTTGCCAGCCCGCGTCCTGCCACGGCTGAAAACTCTGGCCGTGATCCGTCGAGCGGGCGATGGCGGTGTGATCGTTGAAATTCTCTGTGCGCAGGAAGGCAACCAGATCGCCCTTGGGCGTTTCGTAGAGCGAAGTCTCGTTGAACTGCACCTTCGCATCCGTCGCGACAGGAGAAGAGTATTTCCAACTTTCGCCCTGGTCCGACGAAATCAGCAGATGGGTTTCCGAGCGCCACGGCTTCGGCCCGGTGCTGGCCGCCACGACCCAGTAAAGCCGACCGTCCTTGCCTTCACACATTGCACCGCGATTGTAGGCGGCCACCGGCTGCCCAAAGATGTCCGTCGTTGGGTCGCTGCTGACGTGCGGCGGCAACCACGGTCCCTGCCACGAATGCCCGGCGTCCTTGGAGCGCAAAACGTAACCGCCGAGAAAACCAAAGCTGTCCTGCAACGACGCGTTGGTCATGCGCGCGGCGTAATCCGCATTCAGCAGCGTCCAGCCGTAACTCGTGCATACTAGCGTGCCATCGCGCAACTGAAGCATGCACGGATCCTGCGAGCCGCCGAAGGGATGCGCGTAAATCAACTCCGGGGTCGGGCTCCAGGTCAGGCCATCATCTCGCGAGCGAACCAGCACGAGATAACTGTTCGCGTCGGTATGCGAAACATTCTTCTCGCCAAGCAACCGCCGTTCCGGCGCGCGCCGGAACGCGACGATCAATTCCCCGTCACGCCGCCGCACGATCGAAGGGAATGCGCTGTAAAATTTGTCGTCCCGGTAAACGACGAGGTCCTTCCCCTTGCGGATGGTGGGCGCGGGTTTGCTTTCAGATCGCGCACTCCAAGCCGGGAGAAGCGTCGCGGTCAGGCACACAACGAGGAAGAATCGCAGGTTCATTGCATGCAATGAAGCGGCTTGCCGCCCTTGCGCCAAGCAAAATCCCAGCCTTGCGGAAGATTCAACTGGCGATCAATTAGCCGGCCCCAGGCGCAACCGGGCGAGGACGGGAAAGTGATCGCTGGGAAACTGGCGGTCGGCCGCATACGCCAAGGTTTCGGCCGCGGCCACCGTCACGTCGCCGCGTGTGAGGATCCAGTCGATGCGCACGCCGTTTTGTTGAGCCGGCTGGAAGCCGTTGAAGGTGTTGATGCCTTCGCCCCGCCGCTCGCCGGCGATCGTCCAAGTGTCCGTGAAGAATTTGTCGCCGGTCAACATCTCATAGGCTTTGTTCGATCCGGCGGCGGCGTTGAAGTCGCCGATCAGCAGCACCGGAAGTTTGGTGTCCAGCGCGGCAACCCGTTGCCGGACGAGTTCCGCGCTCTTTTCCCGGGCGGGCTGAATTTCATGATCGAAATGAGTGTTGAACAGGAAGAACTCGCCGCCGGTGGCGCGGTCGCGAAATTTGACCCAGGTCACCATGCGACGATTGCTGTTGCCCCAGGTGGACGAACCGATGACCGAGGGGTTGTCCGACAGCCAAAAGTGATCAAAGGCCAGCGGTTCGAGCCGGGCCTTGCGGAAGAACACCGCCATGAACTCGCCCCGGCTGCCACCATCGCGGCCCGTGCCGATCCACTCGTAGTCGGGCAAATCGGCGGCAAGGTCTTTGATTTGGCCGTACAAACCTTCCTGCGTACCCATGACGTCGGGTGCAACTCGTTGAATCAATTCGCGCATGAGTGGACGCCGCTGCGGCCAGGCATTGGGCGGCGTCGAACTGGCATAGCGTAAGTTGTAGGTCATCACCGCGAGCCAGGGCGGTGGAGTGTTGGTTGGGTTGTCCGCGCGAACCGGACTTGGGAGCATCAACAAGGCACATACGACGATGCGAAACAGTTTATTTTTCATGGTATCCTAATCCAGTGTGGCTCTTTCAGTCCCGGTTCAATGTACTCAACATGGCGCGCATGGAGGCCAGTTTGAGCTTTGTGTCCACGCTGGCGCCGTGGCAAATACCGCTGACCTAGCCAGGTAATCATTTTCGACTCTGTTCCTGCTCCAGGGCCCGCGCATAACTGACGATGCGCCGTATCAGACTGTTGTAATGAGAGTGGGCCGCCGTGCCGAGGCGTTCCGCAAGCCGCGCATAAAGTTGGTGTTCGTAGGGCCGCGGAAAACCCCGGTCCGGAATTTCAAGGCCCAGCCGTTTGAGTCGTGGGGCCGCGATAAGGACGAGCAGCGAGCAATCCGTCACCTGACCCTGCAAAAGATCCGCCAGGCCCTGGCCAACGAGTTCTTCGCCCGGTAATGAGGGTTCACGATCCGCTTGGTTCATGGTGCTCAGCTTGCGCCAGAAAATCTTCCAGCTTTTTCTTGAATTGGGCGCCATCGATGGCCGGATAGCGCAACAGTCCCGGCTCGATTTGGACAAACCTAACTTTCAGTTCTCCGGCGCTGACGTAGCCGCCGCGCAACAGGCTGGCCACGTCTTCGAGATCTTGGGCGTGGCTTCGTTCCAATTTGGCCAGGGCCTGCATTGAGAAATCGTAATGAAAGTATTGCAGTTGCCCGAGGGAAGCGATGGGTTGGCTCCGCTCGCGCCAGTCCGGGGCTCGAGGTATGAAATCATCCGGCGCCGCCAATTCCACATTGAGCTCGAGGCGATTCTTGAGCGCCGCGATGGCTTCAAAGGCACCCTCCGGCTCCGGGTCCAGCTTGAGATCAATATCAATGGTCTGTTCCCGAAAACCCAGCAGCAACGCCGTGACCCCACCCGTAAAATACACTTTCCCCGGGCTGCGGGCCGCCGCCGCCAGCTCCCGCATGAACTGGTTAAGGGTTTCGATGGTAACCTTTCGCCTCATACTTCAAAGCCGCCTGCCTCACTTCCGGCTCGAACCGTTGGCCGTCATTGCGAACAGCGTGAGCATGGGCGAAAGCGTAGGTGCGGTGGAAATCATTGGCAAGCTCGGTCCGTCGGCTCAAGCCCGGTTCAATGCGCTCAACACCGCGCGGATCGAAGCAAGTTCGATGTTTGTGTCCACGCCGGCGCCCCAGCGCGCTTTTCCGCCGGCGGGTTTGATCTGGATGTAAGCGATGGCGCTGGCTTCTTCGCCGGCACTCAAAGCGTGCTCGCTGTAGTTTGTGATCTCGAAGCGCGGCACGCCGGCCGTGCTGAAACCGTGGACGAGCGCCGCGAGCGGCCCGTTG
>JANOHH010000606.1:0-3030 GCA_031406395.1 Verrucomicrobiota bacterium
AGCACTTCATTCAAACGGGTGCATTCGTTACGCCCCTGGCCAAGGGCATTCATACGCTGACCATTCGCGGCGTTTTGGATGGTGACGCGATGCTCGCCGCCACCGGTGGCTTTCCCTTCGCCACGGAAATCAGCTACACCATCACTGTGGAGTGATGGCAAACGCGGCGACCAGCACCGGGCCGGCAACGGCCGGTGTTGGCCGTCGCCCACCCGTGACAAGCTTCTCCAATCCCATGACGGTCCGGATTGCCGGCGGTTCAATTGCGGCATGCCAGCAGAAAGGTAACAGAATATGAAAAGAAAAAACAACCCTTGCAACCTCCTCCGCGAAATGAAAACTGATGCCATGAACTCAACCACCCACTCCGCCACAATCCCGCCCCCCCGCCGGAGGTTGAAAGGCTCCTGACTGGCGCCACTTTATCCAACAACGCTTATGAAAACACCGCAGATTGTCTGGCTGACCGCCATGGTCTTTCTAACGCTCACCACCCGCGCGCAATTGCTCCAGCCGGAAGTGCTCGCCTCGTTTGACTACGCCAATGGGGCGTTTCCGTACGCGGGGCTGACGCTGGGCAACGACGGCAATTTGTATGGCGCGACTTCCCAGGGCGGCATGCTCCCCGGTCCTGAGGGCTATGGTACCGGCGCCGTGTTCCAGATGACGACCAACGGCACGGTGACCCCCCTCGCCTTGTTCGACCAATTTCCCACCGGCTATTGGCCGAACGGCCTGACGCTGGGCAACGACGGCAATTTCTATGGCACGACCGCCGGCGGCGGTGTTAATAATCTTGGAACGGTGTTCAAGGTGACGACCAATGGCACGCTGACCCGCCTGGTGTCGTTCAACAACGCCAACGGGGCGTATCCGTACGCGGGGCTGACGCTGGGCCGCGACGGCATTTTCTATGGCACAACTTTTCGCGGCGGCAGCAGCGATCTCGGAACGGTGTTCAAAGTGACCACCAGCGGCACATTGACCAGGCTCGTCTCGTTCACCAACGCCAACGGGGCGAAACCGTACTCGGCCCTGACGCTGAGCCGAGACGGCATTTTCTATGGCACGACTTCCGAAGGCGGCAGCAGTGGTTTCGGGACCGTGTTCAAGGTGACGACCAATGGCACTTTGACCACGCTCGTCTCGTTTAACCTCGCCAACGGGGCGAGTCCGCGTTCGGGCCTGGCGTTGAGCAGCGACGGCAGTTTCTTTGGCACGGCTTACTCTGGCGGCGACAGCGGTTACGGCACCGTGTTCAAGTTGACGACCAACGGCACCTTGATCCCACTCGTCTCGTTCAACAGCACTAACGGGGAGTATCCGGCAGCGACCCTGACGCTGGGCAACGACGGCAATTTCTACAGCACAACTCAAGAAGGAGGCAGCAGCGATTACGGGACGGTGTTCCAGGTAACCCCCAACGGCATTTTGACCAGCCTGGTGTCGTTCACTGGCGCCGACGGAGCCTATCCGCTTGCGCCCCTGACGCTGGGGAGCGACGGCAGTTTCTATGGCACGACCGTCAATGGCGGCACCGCCGGGGTGGGAACGGTTTTTCGGCTCACCCTTGCGTCAGTTGCATCGCCAACCATCAGCGCGTTTGAGCTTTTGCCCATCGGTCATTTCTGGCTGCAGTTCGACGCTGCGCCCGGCATCAGTTGCAGCGTGCTGGGGTCCACAAACTTGAATGATTGGACCCCGCTCGGCCCTGCCACGGAACTCACGCCCGGTCACTTCGAGTTCACCGACACCGACGCCCCGGGCCATCCGACGCGCTTCTACCGACTGAGGTCACCGTGAACAACCGGGAACGAACCAGAATGACTTTTGCCACGAGAATAAGTACATGAAAACCTTGATCCAAAACCAACCGCTGTCGGCGCACACGCAACCGCTCCAGCCGGAAGCGGTGTGTAATTTCCTGCGCGGACTGGCGGAGCCTCACGCAAATGTGATTGAAGGCAGCGATGGCAGTTTCTACGGCACGATTTCCGAAGGCGGAAGCAGTGGCAATCCCGTGCTGCTCCCCGGGCGAGCAAGGAACGCCCTGGCTTTTTCCTGGATCGGTCCCGGCTTCCGGCTGCAACGCAACCCCGACCTTTCAAGCTCCGTTGGTTGAACCAATGTGATCGGCGCCAGCAACCGCCCGGGGAGCGTCACCCTCAGCAATCCGGCCAATCAGTTTTTCCGGTTGCGGTGGCAATAAACCCAGACCGCAAGGTTCTCGATCTGGGGGCCGGTATCCGGAAACTGGCGAACGGCCATGAACGGTGCTCCCGGTGGCCGATACGCCTCCAGAACTTCAGGCATCTCTCCTATCGCGGCTTCGTGACATTCCTGATGGTGGGGGAGGTGTTCCGCATCTGCCGCGGCTACCCTGCGCCGTGGGCCGGGTGATTGAGACCGGACGATGAAGCCCGCCGCGCCTGACCAGCACCCACGCCGAAGCCGTGTGGGCGATACGCGGCGGACAAACCTGAGCCTGATCGAGAGCGGACGCCAAGAATCCGGTCTCAATCCCGGCCAAATAAAAACGGCGGGCTGTTCCCAGCCCGCCGTTCTGAATGCGGTCTTCGGTCCGCCGACTTATTCCTTCACCGCTTCGTCGGCTGCGTCGAAGGCGTGTTGCAACGCCACGAGGTCTTCGCCGGGCTTGAGCGAGTCGAGGACGGCCTGCTCGGCCTTGAGTTGTTCGGTCGAGTAGTTCGCGGCCTTGATCGAGAGACCGATCCGGCGGTCGCTGCGGTCAATCTTGATAACCCGGGCGGTGACTTCCTGACCGGCCTTGAGCACGTTCTTGATTTTCTCCACGCGCTCTTCGCTGATCTGCGAGATATGCACGAGGCCGTCAATGTCATGCTTGAGACCGACGAAGGCCCCGAAGCTCGCGAGCTTGGTGACTTGGCCGGTGACGAGATCGCCGACTTTGTAGAGTTCGTCAATCTTGTCCCACGGATCAACCGAGATTTGCTTCACGCCGACCGCGATGCGTTGGTTGGCCTTGTCCACTTCGAGCACCTGGGCTTC
>JANOHH010000683.1:0-2309 GCA_031406395.1 Verrucomicrobiota bacterium
CCACGATCTTGGCCGCTTTGGTGCCGTAGGCGCAAACCTGGCAGTATTCCTTGCCCGTATCGACGTTTTTGATGGTGTAGGGAGTGAGGCTGTCGCCCGGCTTGAGAGCGGCGGAGGCGATTCCCGCCAGTGAGATGGCGGCCAATAGTAATATGATTTTTTTCATGGTGATCTTTGGTTGATTGTTATTAACCGACATTGACGCGGACATTGTAGTTCAACATTAGGCCATCGCAAGTTTAGGTTTTCAAGAATTCATCCGCCAACCCTGCCGGCAGCCTCAGCCTGCGCTCCGGCCTTGAAACCCGCACGCCGGGGAGCATAATCGCCAGCCATGAACCGGAACCGCCCGCTCACCCACGGGGACCTGCTGCAACTCAAACGCTGCAATACCCCCACGATCTACAACGGCTGGGAGCAAGTTACCCGGCGCAATCCCGGCGACGACGCCTACAACCGGGAGGAGACGCGTGACTTCATGCCGCAGATGGGGCCGATGATCGGTTACGCCATCACGCTGGTCATCGCGCCCGGCCACCCGGAACACCGTCAGGGGAATCCCAACGGCTGGCAGGAATATCGCCGTTACGTCGCGAGCGTGCCGGGACCGAAAATCGTCGTCGTGCAAGACCTCGACCAACCGCAGGTCTTCGGTTCGTTCTGGGGCGAGGTCAATGCCAACATCCACCAAGCCCTGGGCTGCGTGGGCACGATCACGGATGGCGCCATCCGCGATCTGGACGAAATGACCAATGCAGGATTCAAGGCCCTCGCCCGGCGGCTCTGTGTGGGTCACGCGTTTGCCCATCCGGTGCGCTGGAATTGTGAGGTCGAAGTATTCGGCCGCCAAGTGCGGCCTGAGGATTTAATCCATGCGGACAAACACGGCTTCTTGGTCGTGGTGCCCGAGGAACAACCCGGTCTGCTCGATGCCGTCCGGTTCATGGACGCAAACGAGTGCCGCACGGTCATCGCCGCCGCCCGGGACAAGGTGGGCGAAAGCCGGGAGGAAGTTTGCGACCGTCTCGACCGTGCCGCCGCCGAGTTCAGCGCGAACGTGAAAGCAAAGTTCAAACGCGACGGCGAGTGGTGATATCGGAACCGGGCGCCGCTGAATGATCCGCTTGCCTCTTGCCTCAGCCTACTCCATCAAAGCCCTTCGGTTCGGGCTAGCGGTCTTGACTCAGACTTTTTGGGCTTGAACCAGCCGGATTCTCGAAATCAATAATTGACCTGCCCGCGGTTCAGGGCTTCCTTATGGGCGTTCCACATGCAACTTAACCATCACCCCATCCGCCGCACCGGCAACCAGGGTTTCACCTTGATTGAGTTGCTCGTGGTCATCGCCATTATTGCCATCCTCGCCGCCATGTTGCTGCCCGCCCTGTCCCGGGCCAAGGCGCAATCCCTCAAGATAAAATGCATCAGCAATCAAAAACAAATCGGTCTGGCTTACAAAATGTACTCGGAGGAACACGTCGGACTGTATCCGGTCCACGACGGTTGGGCAGCGGTTGGGGGCAAGTATTGGACGAATGCGAACATTGCCGGCAACGCCGGTTCCTACGGCGGACGGGTGGCCGAAACCAACCGTCCCCTAAATCAGTACACCGCCAATGTGGAGATTTATCATTGCCCCGCCGACCATGGCGATTCGCTCAACCCCCAGGTCAAGACTTGCTGGGAAGGCTGGGGCAACAGTTACCTGGTCGAATGGGCCAATGACGCTTTTCGGGTGGCCAAGATCACGGGCGATTCAAAAGCCGCCGTCGGCAGTCCGCAAGCCAGGCCGATCAAGGAATCCGAGATTGCGCGCAGGCCGAGCAACAAGATCATCCAAGGCGACTGGCCGTGGCATGCGAACCGGGACACCACCGCCGCGCAGACCGTCTGGCACAATTTCAAAGGGAAACGCTACGAAAACATGCTCTTTGGCGACGGTCACGTGGAGAGCTACACTTTTCCCAAGGCCATGGATACCTGGGGGTCCGTCGCCCCGGATCCCAATTTCAGTTGGTGGTGAGGCTAACAAGGCAGGGCAGACTCAGGTAAAAAGCGTGTGATCCATGGGCGATGGTAGGGTTGTCGCGCTGCGACGACCCCGGCCCGTGCAGGGCCGGAACCCTTTCGTGGCGGCGGGAGTCTCCAGTAAAGGGGTTGCGCCGCTCCACGCGCATCGGCGTCAGGATAATTTTGGCGGACCGCATAAAAATAGTTAACGATAATTCTGGCTCCTTGGGAGGGATTCTGTCTTTTATCTTCGGAATGACGCTCGAACCAAACGCAAAGGTCCCCGAACCAACGCCCGC
>JANOHH010000733.1:0-1174 GCA_031406395.1 Verrucomicrobiota bacterium
CAGTTGATCTACTTGCAGGTCGGGCAGATTCTCAATCGCAGCTTCGATCTCGGCAATATTGCTCATGCGTGGGAATCTAACACATCACCGCTGGCACGGGCAAGATTCCAGCAAGTCCCGGTTTCTGACGGTGCTCAGCGCGGTGTACTCGCACGCGGACGGAGGCGTGGAGTTGTTCCTGGACGGGCCAGTCCAGAGCATTGACACAAAACCGTCTGGCAGGTAGGCAATGGTCATGCTTCGCGCATCGCTCGGTTTCATTCTGGCTGCCATCTCAATCTCCGTTGTCGCCTCCACCAATCGCCTGGCGTTTGATTCGTTGCCGCACGCGCGGTTTGAATTCACCGGCCCGGTCGGCGAGCGCGTCCAGGCCAACATCGACCACTGGCTGCTGCATGCACCGCAGGCCAACCCCGGTATGCTCGAGATGTTCCGTGTCCGCGACCGCAAACCCGAGCCGCAACTGGTGCCGTGGGCCGGCGAATTCGTCGGCAAATATCTCATCTCCGCCGTGCAAGCATTGCGGATGACCGACGATCCGCGCCTGCGCCAGCAGGTGTCAAACGTGGTCGCCGAATTGCTCGCGACGCAGGCCGAGGACGGCTATCTCGGGCCGTTTCCGAAAAATGTCCGACTGCTGAAGAACTGGGATCTCTGGGGTCATTACCACGCCATCCAGGCGCTGTTGCTCTGGAACGAATACAGTGGCGATCCCGCCGCGCTCGCCGCCGCGCGCAAGGCTGGCGATCTGGTCTGCAACACCTACCTCGACACCGGCAAGCGCGTGTTCGATGCCGGCGATTCCGAGATGAACATGGCGATTCTCACCGGAATGGTGATGCTGTATCGCGTCACCGGCTCGCCCCGTGAAATAATACCGGCCGCTGGAACGGGAACTTCCGCTCGCGCTATTTCACAGGGCGAGCCGCGTTATCTCCGCATGGCGCACGAGGTGGAAAAGGATTGGGAACGCGCCGGCGATTATCTCCGCGCCGGGCTGGATGGACGCGAATATTACCAATCACCCAAGCCGCGCTGGGAAAGTCTTCACGACTTGCAGGGACTGGTGGAAATGTGGCGGATCACCGGTGAGCCGAAGTATCGCGAGGCGTTTGTAGATACAAAGTGAGACTTGTAGTTCAGGGTTACGCCATGAGACAGGGTGTGGATTACG
>JANOHH010000763.1:0-1642 GCA_031406395.1 Verrucomicrobiota bacterium
AAGAATGCCCACTGACCAACTGACCCGTAACCCGTGGCTTCAATTCGCGGCCACCATGGTCAAACCATTTGCCGTCGATGAGCTGCTGGACACGGTGAAGCAATTCCTGGCGGGCAGGCTGCACCGCTTGCCAAACCAGCCAAGCCAGCGCTCCGTCGCCGGTTTGTAGCTAGGATGTTCCGAGTCCGTGCCCAGTTGGCGCTCCTCCCGTCAGTGACCCTGTGCCAGGAGGGAATCCTTCAAACGTAAAAAGCACATGGGGAAAACACCCCATGGCGTTCGCACGGCTGGCGGGGTTTACATTCCAGAAGATGAAAACCAATTGCCGGAAACGACGTCTGACATTTTGTGAATTCGCCGTGCCTACGTCGGTTGCGTCTGCGGAAAATCCGCAGCCAAAGCGATCCGGCGGTTCGCACTCCAGTTTCTCGCACGGAGTTGCGCGCAAAACCTCATGTTGAGAAAGTGCGAAGCAAACCAAGAGGAAAGAAATGAAACCGGCGCTTGAAATTTCAGGCTGCAAAGCCGAGCCAATCGAACTCGGCCGCGACAGCTTCGGCGTCGTCCGGAAAGCAAACGGAAACCCTCCGCACCTCTTCGGTCCCGTACCGCTTTGGCTGAAGGCAAGAGCTTGGACGATTGGCGTCCGGCGTGATGATCTCGCGCGCATGCATTGGCGGAAAGTCTGGCGATCCATGTGCGACGATTGATTTTGCTATGGCGGAGCTTGGCAGCGAGTCATCTCGGGTAGGGTAACACCCTATGGCTGCCATCGGTCCTCAGTGCTTAACTCCGGCCATGAAAGAGCAACGATTCCCCCACCGGCCGCCTTCCACCGCAACCAGGCCGCCACTGCTGGACTCGGACCGAACCGAAATCCCAATCAGTTGGAACGGCGGAGTCGTCATGGTCGTTGGCATTCGGCATGAACCGAACGCGCTGATCCCAAAAGCACGGTCCATCAATTTGCAGCCCGCTGGTCGGTCAGGACTGGACAGGGCGCATACGATGGCCACCCAAGCCAAGGTAATTTCCGGCGGCGGCCCTTTTCGCCATCACGGGGGTTCATAATACGCCCGGTGAATTTCAGTCATCAGATCAACATGAATCCGCGGTTGCCATACGAAACCGTGTGCCCCGTGTGCCCGAGCCGAGGCTTGGGCTTCGGGACTGCCGTCGATGGACATGATGATTACCAGCATGTGACGGTGACGGCGGCGCAGCATCTCAGCCGCATGCACTCCGTCCACGAGGGGCATATCCAGGGCCATCAGCACCAAATCCGGTTGCAGGACTTCGGCCAGGTATAGCGCCTCAAGCCCTTGCCGCGCGGTGCCGACCAATTGAATCATCGGTTGCGCGTCAAGGAGACGGCACAGTCGTTCCAGCAGGAAGGCGAAATTATCCACCACCAACGTACGGAATGGCGAATTCACGCGGTCTCGCACAACCGGCATCTTCGAACGGCTTTCATCCCCCTTGGTCCTGACGGGGTGACTTGGAAAGCGTGGGAAGGAAATCGACCGGAGGCGACCGTTGGAGTTCGCCGTGATCGTAAGCTCCGCGAAAGTGGCGTCGAAAAGCGGCCGGCGATTAGACCCCCACCCAACCAAACCCCCCGCAAAGTTGGGGAGGTTTAACC
>JANOHH010000765.1:0-1617 GCA_031406395.1 Verrucomicrobiota bacterium
CCGCGGCAGTTTGAAGCGGCCAAAGTCGGCCAGGCTTTGGTCCGCCGGACAGCGATAGATAACCAGACTCTGGTTGTAATTCCAGAGCTTTCCCAGCGGATCCTTCAACAGCATCACATTGGTCGCGTCCTGCGGCACCAGCAAGTTCCCGGCGACCCATTCACCGGTGTCGTTGTTCGGCACCAGATTCTGGTTGAAGTCGTCGGCATAAAGGATCCAAGCCAGTTGCAATTGCTTGAGGTTGCTCATGCAACTGATGCCTTGGGCCTTGGCTTTGGCCTTGGAAAGGGCCGGCAAGAGCATTGCCGCGAGAATCGCTATGATGGCGATTACGACCAGCAATTCGATGAGGGTGAAAGCTTTTTTGAAACTAGCGGAGGTGAGATTACCGATCGGTTTCATGCCCAGGCGAGCCATGGAGCGGATCGGGCGCCGGGCCCGCACCGCTCCATCACCCTAGACCCTCATTGCGCGACGCGGAAGAAAAGCGAACCCGCACCCACTGGCAAGGTCGCCGAAAAACATCCGGGCACATTTGTCCAGCTTCCTGACGTGAGGCTTGGCTTCGCCTGCAAAACTCCGTTCATCTGCCAGGAGAGAGACACGGTGGTGAGAGAAGGCTGAGAAATGAGAAGTGTGCTCGGCACGTCTGGCAATGACACGGCGCTGGAAAAAGTACTGCTGCCCGCACTGATGTCATCCTTTAGGGTTTCGTTCACCACCAGCTTGGCCCCGGTCGCGGGAATGGACAGGGAGCAGATGTTGAAACGGAACGTGTTGGTGGCGGGATCAAGATCCTGTGGCCCGTTGTCACGGTATGACGCCAGCCAGGTTTTGCCCTGGGGATTGGTGGTGCTCGTGGCCGGATCCGCTAGAAAAATCGAGACCTCGGCCGGCGTGAGGTTGTCAGCGCCCGGGCCGGAAACCGGCACCCAGCCTACCAACTCGGTGCGGGTCGTGGCGTTTGAAATGACCGGGGTAATCAACGCCAGGTCATTGGTGGCCAGCAACGCGCCGTTGAAGCTGTTTTGCGGGTCGTTGAAGAAATCGCCGGTGTTTCCAGAGAATGAACTGCGCCGGAAGGTCAGGGCAGTGGTGGGCCCGTTGAACTTGAACACGTAATCGGAATGGTTGGCGATGATGTTCGCTTCGACGGCGTCGCGCACCCCGTCTCCGTCGGAGCCGATCTGCGCCGTGCTGCCACTGGCGGCGTCCATGAACCGCGTGTTGCCCAAGGACGTCACTCCATCAATCCCCACGCCGAAGTAGTTCCCCATGATCTTGGCGTTCTTGGTGGCAGCCCAGAATTGAAGCGCCTCGCAACCACCCCCCGACAAGGTCTTCTTAAGTCCACCCACGATGTTCCGCTCATCCTCATCCGCGATGCCGTCTGAGTCGGTGCCGAAAATCAGATTCTCCGTGCCGCCGCTTTCCAAGCAATCGCCTTCCTTGACCAGATCAAGGGCCGCCTGCGGCATTGCCGTGAGCCCGTCCGGCATGACGCCGATGAAATTGCCCGAAACCTGGATATTCGTCGTCGCGTATCCGTCGGCTTCAATGCCGATCGCCATTTCCTGGCACCCCACGAAGACGTTGAATTCGTTGCGGTCGTTGAGG
>JANOHH010000782.1:0-3049 GCA_031406395.1 Verrucomicrobiota bacterium
GTCGCCAGGTCGGTCGCGAGCGTGACGGTGTGGGACGTCGAGCCGATCTCGAAAATGCGATCGACGCCGAGCTGGAGGCGCCCGAGATCGTCGACGAGCTTGTATTCGCGGCCGACGGTCGAGTCGAGCGAGTCGTTCGCGTAGGTCAGCGTGCCGAAGGCGTGGCTGGTGCATACCACAGCCCGCTACAAGGTGGACGATATCCTGTTGAATGATGTTACGGGCTTCCAGGAAGCCGTCGGACGTCGCGTCCGCAAGCTGGTTCAGGAACAGAAGCTCGGGTTGGTGGTGGACCAGTGCATTGTCCAGAGTCGCCCGCCGCGCCAGTTGAAAATGGCCTTCGACAACGTCATCATCGTTGGCCAAAAAAGCAGCCAATTCATCACCGAAGCCCGCAATGAGCAGAACAAGGTGTTGAGCCGGGCGGGCGCGGACGCCAAAGGCCGCGTCGACAGCGCCGAGGTCGCCCGGAAACTGATGGTGAACAGCATCACCGCCGAAGCGGATCGGTTCAATAAACTATTGCCGGCGTATAAGAGCAACCCGGATTTGTTCACCCAGACGCGACTGATCGAAACCATGGGCCGGGTGTTTACCAACGCGCAAGACAAGATGTTTTTGCCGACCACCGCCGATGGCAAGCCCATCGAATTGCGGTTGCTATTGAATCGCGAGCCGCCCAAATCGAAGATGGAAGAGGCCAAGCCGTGATGAATGACAAATTCCGAATGACGAAACCCGAAATCCGAATATTCGGCGGACGTTGCTGGGTTTGCGGCCTTCGGACCTCACGTTTCAGGCCTCACCAATAACATGCAAGTCACTTCTCTTCTCAGCCAGCACGACCACGAGCACGGGCCGGATTGCAGCAGTTGTGGTCATGATCACGAACACGCGACCGTCCATCTGTGGCAGACCATGGTGGGCGTCGTCCTCGTCCTCAACGCCTTTGTCGTGGACTGGGCCTTCGACGCAGCCCATACCGTGGCTAGCGGGAGCGCGTTCCTTGGGGCGATCCTCCTCGGCTACCCGATCGTTGTTACGGCCATCAAAGATTTGAAGCGCGGCCATCTCAGCATCAACGAACTGGTGGCCATTGCCGTCCTGGCGGCGTTTGCGTCCGGGGACTACAAAACTGCTGGTGTGGTTGCATTCTTCATGCTGCTGGGTGAAATCATCGAAACCCGCACCGCCGAAGGCGCGCGGGCGTCGATTGAATCCCTGATCAAATTGACGCCCACCAAAGCCCGGCGCATCAAGGCGGACAAATCCGAGGAAGAAGTCGCCGCGAGCCAACTGGCCATCGGGGACGTGATCCGCATCCGCCCCGGCGACAATGTGGCGGCGGACGGTTTGATTGTTAACGGCCAAGGCTCATTTAACCAAGCTACGATCACGGGCGAGTCGTTGCCTGTGGACAAGAAGCAGGGCGACGAAGTTTTCGCCGGCACGCAGAATCTAACGGGCGTCTTGGAAATCAAGGTCAGTCGGGCGGGCACCGACACGACGTTGGGCCGCGTGCGCGAACTCATTCTTGCCGCCGAAAAAACCAAACTCCCGATCATGAAGATCGTGGATCAATACATGAGCTTGTACACACCGCTGGTCCTCGTGATCGGCGCGCTCGTGTGGGCGTTTACGCATGACTTGAATCGTGTCATTGCCGTGCTCGTCGTTTCCTGCCCGTGCGCTTTCATTCTGGCCACACCTACCGCGATGGTCGCCGCGCTCTCCGCCGCGGCGCGCCTTGGTATTCTGATCAAGAACGTCGCCGATATCGAAGCCGCGGCGAAAATCAATGCGTTCATTTTCGACAAAACCGGCACGCTCACCACCGGCGAGCTGGCCGTCAGCCGCCTGATGCCGCTCGGCGAAACGAAACCCGCCGAATTGCTGCGCATCGCCGCATCCGCGGAAAAATACAGCAATCATCCGACGGCCAAGGCGTTGGCGCTCATCGCGGGGGAAGCCGGCGTGACGCTCGTCGAGCCGCAGAATTTTATCGAAACGGCCGGCCGCGGCGTGAAAGCTGACATCGGCAGCGCCAAAGTGCTCGTGGGCCGTGCTCAATGGCTCAAGGACAATGACGTCAAGGACGACTTTGAAAAGTCGGTTGACCTGAACGAGACGGAAGGCTGGAGTTTGATTTTCGTGGCGCATGACGGTCGCTGCATCGGCTGGGTAGGCCTGCAAGATCAGACCCGCCCCGAAGCGAAGGAAGCGCTCGCCGAATTGCGCGAAGCCGGGGTGCGCCGCATCGCAATGGTCAGTGGCGACCGTCAGCCCGTCGCCACGCGCGTCGCGGCGGAGATCGGCTGCGAGGAAGCCAAGGGCGAATGCCTGCCGCAGAACAAGGTTGAGTTCGTCCGGGCGGTAAAGGCCAAAGGTTACAAAGTCGCCGTCATCGGCGACGGCGTGAATGACGCGCCAGCCCTCGCGGCTGGGGACATTGGTATTGCCATGGGCGCGGCGGGCAGCGAAGTGGCGATCCACAGCGCGACGATTGCGCTGATGAACAACGATCTGCGCCGGCTGACATTCCTCGTGAAGCTTTCGCGCAGCACCCGCGCGGTCATCAACCAGAATTTCCTGTTCGGCGTGCTGTTCATCATCGTCGGGTTGACGGCGGCGGCATTTGGACGCGCTTCGTCCAGCGCAAGCCGCTTGATGATGTCGGCGCGCGTGGTGGGATCGGCCGTGGCGGTAAGCGCCAGGCGCGGTACCGTGGGGAAACGCTGGTGCAGCACCGAGAGGCCGAGGTAGTCGCTGCGGAAGTCGTGGCCCCACTGGCTCACGCAGTGCGCTTCGTCGATGGCAAACAGGCTGAGCAAGCCGCGCTCGTACAGGCTCTTGAGCTGGGCCTGGAAGCGCGGCAGGATCACGCGCTCGGGCGCCGCATACAAGAGCGCCAGTTCGCCCGCCATCAGCGCGCGCTCCACCTGCTCGGCTTCGCCTGCGGCCAGCGACGAGTTGAGGTACGCAGCGCGCACCCCCACCTCGGACAGCGCGCCCACCTGATCGTGCATCAGCGCTTCCCCAAGGTGCCGCG
>JANOHH010000794.1:0-1953 GCA_031406395.1 Verrucomicrobiota bacterium
TTCGAGCCGCTGGATGTGTTGCAGGGCATCCTGATGTGCGTGCAGCAGCTGGAGTCCGGCCGCGCCGAAGTGGAGAACCAATACGTGCGCGCCGTGCGCCAGGAGGGCAATCAACCGGCGCAGGCTTTGGTTCGCAAGGTGTTCAAGGTCGTGCCGCGCAAGTGGCGCGGGGTCGGAGAAATTCCCGCCAGTGGTCTGGGCTTGAGCCCGGCCTACGCGGCGTTCGACGCGGAACTGAAATTCGGCCTGGCGGACCGTTGCGTGGACGAACCCGCTGACTGCTTAAGCGGGCAGGTGCTACAGGGACACATCAAGCCGCACGAGTGCCCCGCGTTTGGCAAACGCTGCACCCCGGAACATCCGCTCGGCGCGACGATGGTTTCAAGCGAAGGCGCGTGCGCGGCTTATTACCGGTATCGGAGGCAGCCGGATTTGGTTTAACCACGCGATAAACAAAACCCACGAACGGAAACACGAATGATTACCCGGCCAAATCGCGATGAATGTCTCGTTGCATGTTTTTCGGGTAGTTCCTGTCTTTTGTGGTTGAAAAGCTTTGAATGAACACCCCGGACTTCAATGCGAGTTGCCCGCTGCCCATCCAGCAGTATCCGCAGGTGCTGATGGCGCACGGCGGCGGCGGCAAGTTGATGCATCAATTGCTGGAGAGGGTTTTCGGCAAAGCCTTCCGCAATCCGATTCTCGACACGCGCCACGACTCAGCCCAATTCACCGTCCCGCCGGGCCGGCTCGCGATGACGACGGATTCCTACGTCGTGCGACCCCTGTTTTTTCCTGGCGGCGACATCGGCTCGATGGCCGTCCACGGCACGGTGAATGATCTCGCGATGAGCGGCGCGCGGCCGCTTTATCTCAGCTGCGCCTTCATCATCGAAGAGGGTCTGCCGATGGAAACTCTCTGGCGTGCGGTGTGTTCGATCCGCGATGCGGCGAAGAAGTGTGATGTGCAAATCATCACCGGCGACACGAAGGTCGTGGACAAAGGCAAGGGCGACAGCCTGTTCATCAACACCACCGGCATCGGGGTCATTGAACACTCTCTAAACATCGCTCCCCAGAGTGTTCAACCCGGCGACGCGGTCATCGTGAGCGGTGATCTGGGCCGACACGGCATGGCGATCATGGCGGTGCGCGAGGGATTGCAGTTTGAAAGCCAGATTGAAAGCGATTCCGCACCGGTCCACGAAGTCGTTTTGGATGTGCTCAAAGCGGGAATCGAAATCCACTGCCTGCGCGACCTGACCCGCGGCGGCTTGGCCAGCGCGCTGAATGAAATCGCCGAAGCCGGCCGCGTTAAAATTGCGGTCGAGGAAAAGGCGATTCCCGTCCGGGAAGACGTTCACGCCGCGTGCGAAATGCTCGGCCTCGATCCGCTGCACGTCGCGAATGAGGGAAGGTTCGTCGCCTTCGTCGCGGCCAAAGACACGGAGCGGACGCGGCAAATCCTGCGTCGCCATGCCGTCAGCGCGGAGGCGGCAATGATCGGCCAGGTGGTGGCGAGCGCTGCTCCGCTGGTGACTTTGAAGAGCGCGATCGGGGCGAGCCGCATCCTCGACATGCCGAGCGGCGAGCAGTTGCCGCGGATTTGTTAGTATCGTGCCGACGTCGAATCTGATGGCCGGAAATGGGGGAACTCTCTCGCCGGCCTAAAGAAATTTCGGCAAATTCTCCTTTTTCCTTCGACGAACGGTGGCGACCAGCTACGCTGGCGACAACACAGGCAACCAACGACTGACGGGTTATGGCCGAAAAACAACCACCCACCAACGTCACCCCAGAATTGACGGTGGCACAAAATGCGGATGCCACGGCGCGACCGTCACCCCAAGTTCAACCTGGTGAATCGGCCACCGTCACGGGGGCGACCTCCCCTGCCCCGTTGCCCAAGCTGCTTACACCAGCCCCCGCGGCGACTGCCAAGCCCGCAGTCAC
>JANOHH010000801.1:0-6004 GCA_031406395.1 Verrucomicrobiota bacterium
CGCAACCCCTGCCACTCCCAAAATGCGCCGCACCTCCTCCACCACGCGTTGGACGCCCAGCGCGTGGAGTCCGAAGTTTTCGCGGATCACCAGCACATGCCGACCTTGCGGTCGCCAGATTTCATCAAGGGTGTCCGCCCACAGCACAACGCACGAGACCCCCAACGCCGCAGCCAGATGCGAAATGCCGGAATCGTGTCCCACAAATCCGGCGCAAGATTGCAGCCGCGCCCCCAGCTCTGCCAACGGCAGACTGCGAGCGACCTCACAGCGCTCAGGCGGGATTTTCGCCGCGAGCCGTTGCAATCGTTCCCCTTCCGCCTCACCGCCCACCAACAACAGATTGATTTGGGTTTCCGCCACCAGTCGCGCGAGCAATTCCACCCACTTTGACTCCGGCCAGTTCTTGCTCTCGCTGCCGCTCCCGGGATGCAAAGCAAGTTGAGGGCTGACGGTTGAAGGTTGCGCCGCGAGGGCCAGACGCGGGACTGGATCCGCTTCGAAAATAGCCAGCCGCTCCAAAGGCTTCAGGTAAACCCTGGTCGCGTGGGTTAACTCATTCTCATCCGGACGATGCGGCGCGGCGATGAATTGCCCGCGCGCACAACTGACCACATTGGTCTGGAAGATGGCATCCGGGTCGTAGAGGTAGGAAACAATGATGTTGAACCCGGAAAAATATTCAGCCAGGTGGGGTGACAGTTCGCCCCCACGCGCGAAAAAGCCCGCCAGGCCGCGCGCCTCGATCGGTTGCACCCGATCCACGAGACCGCCAACGAGTGCGAGTTGAGCAATGTGCGGGTAGCCGAGCACTTCGAGTTGCGCGGTGGGAAATTGCCGACGCAGCGCGGCGAGGGCGGGCAACGTGAGAATAAAATCGCCAATCGCGCCGCCGCGAATGACAAGGATTTTACCCTGGCCGGCGCTCACATCGCGCGGAAGGCTGTGCAGCCCAGCACCACAATCAGAAGCCCAAACGCGAGCCGCACACCGCTACCGACCTTGATGCGCTGCGGGTTTGCCGTGGCCCAGTCCAGGAGATCCCGCAATCGCCACGGGGCCACCGTGAACCAGATTCCGGCCACCACCAGCGCGTAGGCCCAGGCCTGAAACAGATACACCCACGGCGTTTCACCCAGATGCGGACGCCCCGTGTCCACCATAAGTTTGGCGAGCAACAGGAAAACGATCGCGAGTCCGCGGACCGCCAGAAAATCCTGAATAAAGATGCACGCACCCAACCCAATTGCCCCAAACACCACCAGCATGTGCGGTTTGATTGCGGCGAAATCCGCAATCGGCTCCAGCTTCACGAGCCACAAAAACCAAAGCGTGCCCAGCGCCATGAGAAAATAGCCAGCCATCAGATTGCGCGGAAACTTCCGAACCGCGGCCGCAAACGCCGTGGGCCTGGCCAGGCCATAGACCTGCGGCGCGGCGACGCCGAGTCCCAGGAGAATGGACAACAAAGATAATTTCATCATTTCAAAGCTCTTTAAGCGGCCAGAGCATGGCGAACAAAACTCGGAAGGTAAATCCGAAATCCAGCGGGCTGAAGTTGAACGTCGCCGAAGCCGTCCGGCAGCCAAAAATCACTTGCGCTCCATTCGCTAGACCCGGACGTCGGCAAAAACCTCCATCTAATGCCAAGAGAGAGGTAATTGCTGGCACTTTCGATTTAGCTCCGGTTGTTTTCCTGCCGGAGCAAAGATGCCTTCCTGGCACCACGAACGCAAGATACCAACATCCTGATCACGTCGCCAGATGACACGCGGCGAGGTGGCCGGGCGCGATTTCACGCAGGGGCGGCACTTCGGTCTTGCACCGCGCTTCGGCTACCGGACAACGCGGATGGAACGGACAGCCGCCGGGCGGATGGACGGGAGAAGGAACTTCGCCGGCCAGAAGAATGCGCGGGCGTTTGGAATCGGGATCCACCACCGGCACGGCCGAGAGCAACGCCTGGGTGTAGGGATGCTTCGGCGAGCCACAGAGGCGCTTGGCCTCTCCGGACTCCACGATGCGGCCCAGATACATCACGAGGATGCGGCGGCTGATGTGTTTCACCACGGCGAGATCGTGCGCGATGAACAAATACGCAATACCATGCTCACGTTGGAGATCCTGAAGCAGGTTGACGATCTGCGCCTGCACGCTCACATCGAGGGCACTGACCGGCTCATCGCAGACGATGAGTTTTGGTTCGACCGCCAGGGCCCGGGCGATGCCGATGCGCTGGCGCTGACCGCCGCTGAACTCGTGGGGATAGCGCTGCGCGTGAGAAGGATCCAGGCCGACATCCTGGAGTAAAACGTCGATCCGTTGCCGCCGCGCTGGTGCGTTGGGCGTGAGGTGATGAATATCCAACGCCTCGCCAATGCTGTCGGCGACCGTGAGCCGCGGATCCAGCGAGCCATACGGATCCTGGAAAATCATCTGAAACCGCCGGCGGCGCGCCCGCAGTTGCGCCCCGGTCAGGTCGGCGATGTCTTCGCCCTCAAACACAATGCGGCCCGCGGTCGGCTCAATAAGTTTGATGACCGCGCGGCCGAGCGTGGTCTTGCCGCATCCACTTTCACCCACGAGCCCGACGGTTTCCCCGGGGGCAATGGCGAAGCTCACATCATCCACCGCGCGGACGAATTCCTTCGCGCGGCCGAACAACCGTTGTTGCACCGGGAAGTGGACTTTGAGATTATGGATTTCTAGGAGGTTCATGCGAAAATTCTAAAACCACGAATGGACACGGATGGACCTAACGCGGCTGACGCCGCAACCAAATGAATAGCCGCAAGAGAACACAAAGCGCACAAAGCAAACTTTCCCTTTTGCGTTCTGTGCGTTCTTTCGCGGCTACAAAATCTTGTCGGAAATGCGTGATTCTTCATAATTGTACTACGAATTCCTGAGCTGCGGAGGGTTCACCGTGCCGGTGAAGGAGTGCAGCGACGCAAGTCATTCTGATTTGTGTCCATTGGTGTTCATTCGTGGTTGATCCAGGAACCGTATGGTGTCGGCGTCTGCCAGAGCGGGCAACGCACTTGACGCCCGCTTTGGACCCGGACCAACTCGGGCACTTGGGTGGAGCAACTCGGCTGGGCTTTGGGACAGCGCGGATGAAAACGGCAGCCGTCGGGGAAGTCGCCGGGCAACGGCACGGTGCCGGGAATCGCCGTCAGACGGTCCACCTCACTCGCAAGTTCCGGCACGGACTGGATCAACGCCTTGGAGTAAGGATGCAACGGGCACTGGAGGACTTCGCGCACCGGACCGTTTTCCACGATCTGCCCGGCATACATCACGGCCACGTCATCCGCGAGGTCGCCCACGATGCCGAGGTTGTGGGTGATGAGCAGAACCGCCATGCCGAGTTGACGGCGCAGATCCCGCAAGAGTTCAATGATCTGGGCCTGGATGGTGACATCGAGTGCCGTGGTCGGTTCATCGGCCACGAGCAGCTTCGGCTGCGACGCCAGTGCCATCGCAATCATGACGCGCTGCTGCATGCCGCCGGACATTTCGTGCGGATAATTTCGCAGCCGCGATTCCGGCGCAGGAATGCCGACCAGTTTCAGCAAGCGGATGACTTCGGCGTCGTTGGCTGCCGTCGGGCGATGGTATTTGAGTGATTCCTTGATCTGCGCCCCGATGCGAAACACCGGGTTCAACGACGCGCCCGGCTCCTGGAAGACGTAGCTCACCAGCCCACCCCGAATGTCGCGCAACTCGCGTGCGGACATTTTCAACACGTCCCGGCCTTCGATTAAAATCTCGCCTGCGACGTAACGGGCGGGTGGACTCGGCACCAGCTTGGCAATGGAGAGCGCAGTGACACTTTTGCCGGAGCCGCTCTCGCCGACGAGGCACAACGTCTTGCCGGCGTCTAACGAAAGGGACACGCCATCCACGGCGCGGGCGGCCGAGTTTTCGGAGCCGAATTCGATCTGGAGGTCTTTGATTTCGAGCAAGGCCATGGGAAGCGAGGAAATAGTTTAACCACGAATGGACACGAATAGACACGAATCAGAAGCGGCCAACTGATCGGCTTCCATGACTCCTGCATCGCGCGTGGTGAAGCTAGCCATCGGAGAATCCCGTCGCGATTGAGAGTGCTGTCCGAATTCGTGTTCGTTCGTGTTCATTCGTGGTTTCACTTCACGCCGTCGCCTTGATGCGCGGATCGATCCACCGATAGAGCACGTCCACCACCAGGTTGGCCGCCACGACGATGACCGCGCTGAATACATCGCGCCCGAGGGTGTCCGTGCCGGCGAAGAACTGCCCGCCGGCCTTCAACGGCATGCCATCCTCGTCCAAGCCCGTCGGGAATTGTTGGATGGGATCGCGCAGCAGGCCGGTCTTGACCCACAGCGGCGCCGTTACTGCCGCCAGGACAAGGAGGCTGAGAATCAATGCGCCGACCAACACCAGCCGGTTACGCACGAGGCCGGCTAACCAGCGCGACAACCCAGATTTGTTTTTCATCAGGTTTTTCCCGATTACGACCGGCTTTCCGACCCGTTCACGGTTTGGTTAACAGCTTCGCCCCGAACGCCCAGAGGTGTCCCACGCTGCGGACGTAGAGTGCATTACTCGCGATGGCCGCTAACCAGGTTTTTGTAAACGACGCCACCCTTCATAACGAACGAGACCTGCTCCAGAGTGGTGATGTCTTGCAGCGGATTGTTCGTGACGGCGATCAGGTCGGCGAACTTGCCGGGCGCGATGCTTCCCACTTTTGCGGTAAGGCCCAGGAGTTCGGCGGCGTTCACCGTCGCGGCTTGGAGGGCCGCGGCGGGCGGCATGCCGTGTTTCACCATCAGGCGGAATTCATCGGCGTTGCGGCCGTGTTTGGAGACGCCCGCGTCGGTGCCGAAGGCGATCTTCACTCCGCGGGGATAAGCGCGGCGCAGCGATTCGCCCGTGACCTTGATGCGCCACTCGATCTTCTCGCGCACGGCGGGTTCGTAGGCATTCGGATCTTTCTGCAGCCGCTCGAGGTAACCGTTGATCGTCGAAAGGGTCGGCACGTAGTAGGCGCCGTGCTTGAGAAAGAGTTCGATGGCTTCCTCGTCGAGCAGGGTGCCGTGTTCGATCGAGTCCGCTCCGGCCTTGAGCGCGATGACTATTCCCTCCCGGCCATGGGCATGCACGGCGACCTTCCTGCCGTAAAGATGCGCGGTTTCCACCAGGGCGCGGGCTTCGTCTTCAAACATCTGCGGCCCGAGGCCCAGGCCCGCCCGGCTGGTCACGCCACCAGTGGTGGCAAACTTGATGACGTCCACTCCGCGGCCAATCTGTTGGCGCACCGCGCGCCGACAATCATCGGGGCCGTTGCAGGTGTTCCCGTGCCGATCGAGACTCTCGTGCAGTTCCTCGCGGAAGCCGAGCGTCGGATCCATGTGGCCCGCGGTCGTGGAGATCGATGTGCCCGCGTCGAGAATGCTCGGTCCGGGAAGCTTGCCGGCCGCGATGGCATCCCGCAGCGCGAGGGTGACACCGTCGCGATCGCCGAGATTGCGGACCGTGGTGAAACCGGCGTCGAGCGTCTTGCGCGCGTTCACGGCCGCTTCGTAGGCGTGGAACGCGACGCCCTCGCTTACCGCCGTCACCACGGCGGCCACGCCGCCGCGATCCGAAGCCAGATGCACATGGCAATCAATCAGCCCGGGCAAAACCCACGCCTGACTCAAATCCACGGTCGTCGCGTCTGTGGGAATGGTCACGGTGCCCTCGGCGCCGAAGGACTTGATTACGTCGCCCTCGATGAGAATGATCTGGCGCTCCAACACTTCCCCGCGAACCACATCAACGAAATGGCCCGCCTTGATTGCGATGTGATTGGTCGCCGCCGTGCCGCTTTCGGCACCCAACAGGCATCCGGGCGACAACATGGACCCGACGAGCAGTAGCCGGCACGCGGCGATCAACCTGGCCGGCCGGAGAAACCGCTGACGGGGAGGGAGTCCGATTTGCTGGGGCGATGACTTTTGGAGGATGGGCA
>JANOHH010000812.1:0-6186 GCA_031406395.1 Verrucomicrobiota bacterium
CGACGATTTTTGTTGGCGGAATTTTGGTTGGTCTCGCGCGATTGAAGACCGGGTCAATGCTCCTTTGCCTGGCGATGCACGCGACGATGAACCTGGTCGCAACGGTCGAGTTGATAATCTTCTAACCGGCCAACCGATTTGCAGAGTCAGCTCGTTTCAGCGCAACATCTTCGGGATTGTCGGGCCACCTGCCGGCTTGGCCCGGGAATCGGCAGCTTTCTCTTCCACCAATTTTTCGCCAATGCTTCGACTTGCTCTCGTCCAATTCCACCGTAGTCTCGGTGGTATGAATGCGTTCATCCCCCTCGGTATCCGAGGAGTGTTGGATCGGGGATCCGCTTCCGTGCGGTCGGAGCTGAGCCAGCCGCCCGGGCCCATATCGGAGGTGACGTCAATCAACCTTGGCTGCCGAAGTTGGTGGGCTTTCCTGAGCGTGACGATAGGGGTTGGCTTGTGCTTTGGGATCACCCGAGCCCTGCACGCCGAACCGACGCAGCGCATCGTCATTGACGGCAACTTCTCCGACTGGGCCACCGTGCCTTCGCATTCCGACCCGCTCGGCGGAACCAATGTTCTCCATGATGGAATTCCGGATACCCATGACACGGACCATTCCGGTCCCAACGACATTCCCGTTTAAGTGAACCACCCGGACATTGACCTGGTCGAGTACAAATTCACGCACGACTCATCCAACCTTTATGCCTATTTCCGGGCAACCGGTCTGATCGGTAATACGATCAGCAACGCCGCGAAGCACGGTCGATATTACGTCATTGTGACCCTGGACGTGGACAATAATCTGACCACGGGCTATCCCGTGCATGAAGGCGGGTACTATCCGACCAGCGCGGGCTACGACATGAACATGGAGGTGGAATATTTTGACGGTGCGTTCAATACCGGCCACTACCTAAACCACGGCGCTCTGGACCAGGCGGAATTGAACTCGGCAATTCAGGACCAGACCAACGGCATCGTGCGTGTGTTGCCGGGCACCTACGACTTTTACTCGCAGTGGGTTTGGTTCGACAGTCCTGGCAGCGGCACGTACCGACTCCCGGCGCCGGACAACAATGCCAGCATCACCTTCGTGGCGGACAAAGGACCGGTTTACCAGGGCATCATCCGCATTGCGCTCTCGCCGGACAAACACGAGGCGGAGATGGTCGCTCCGTTTCGCGGCTTCATGCGCGATGCCACCCAACCTCATCCTTCGGCCAAACCGATCATCGCCTTGGGTAAAACGATCGGCATCTCCATCTCGCTGGAAGCCAGTGGGGAACTTGCGCCCGGCAATACCTGGGCGTCGGACACGGGCAACCCAATCCTGGGTTATTATCTGGCGCATCCGGAGCCCCAATTGAAAATCGCGCCCTCGATACAGGCCGGCAATGTGGACCTGTCGTGGATTCGGGACGCCACGGGCATGAGGTTGCAGCGAACGCCCAGTCTGGTCAGTCCGGATTGGCAGTTCGTGGCCGGCTCCGACACCACGAATCAGATATCGATGCCGATTGGAAGCGGCCATGCGTTCTTCCGGTTGACGGAGCCGTGAACCGTCAGCCGAGTCCTTTCTCAAGGAACATGCGACCTGGTGCTGCCGCTCCTGCATGAGATCGGTAAGCCACCGTCGCGGCAATGTCCTGCCGCCGATTCACAGTTTCCCTTGGCCGATAGTCCAGCCGTGCTTTGTTTTAGCCCAACTGCGACACCCCCCAGTCTTTGGTCAATTCTGTCCACCCGGTATTTTGACCGCTTTGACCCTTTAAATCGGCCAGGTTGGTGGCTGGCAACGGTGACTTAAAAAAGAAATAAGTTGCCATGACGGCGCAGCGCGGCTTAAGAATCTCCCCCAACACATGGGCAAAAAGCTCATCATCGCGGAAAAACCGTCCGTCGCCAGCGACATCAGCAAGGCGTTGGGCAAGTTCCAGAAGCACGACGATCACTTCGAGAATGAAGATTATGTCATCTCGTCGGCCGTCGGCCATTTGCTTACCATCGTTCCCCCCGAAGGCGTCGAGGCGGTGCGCGGCAAATGGACGTTCAAGTGTCTGCCGGTCATCCCGCCGCACTTTGATCTGCTGCCGATTGAGAAAAACGAGCCGCGGCTCAAGGCCTTGGCCCGGCTTCTCAAACGCAAAGACGTAGACGGCCTCATCAACGCTTGCGACGCCGGGCGGGAGGGTGAATTGATTTTCCGGAACATCGTGCGCTACACGAAAGCCAAGCAGCCGATCAAGCGGCTCTGGCTGCAATCCATGACGGCGGGCGCAATCCGCGAGGGCTTTGCGGCGTTGCGCGATGACGCCTCCATGCAGCCGTTGTCCGACGCGGCTACGAGTCGTTCGGAAGCTGACTGGCTCGTGGGCATCAACGGCACCCGGGCGATGACGGCATTTAATTCCAAGTCCGGCGGCTTTCATCTCACGACGGTGGGCCGGGTGCAAACGCCGACGCTGGCCATCCTGGTGGATCGCGAAGCGAAGATTAAGAAATTCGTGGCGCGTGATTACTGGGAGATCCACGGCGCGTTCGCCGCTGCCGCTGGGGAATATCCCGGGCGCTGGTTTGATGAGAAATTTTCCCGGCAGGAAAGCGACGATCAACTTCGACCGGAGCGCGTTTGGGACCTCAAATTCGCGGAAGCCCTCCGCGACAAGTGTCTCGGCAAGCCGGGCATCGTCACCGAGGAAAGTAAGCCGACCACGTCCCTGTCGCCGTTGCTCTACGATTTGACGAGCTTGCAGCGGGAAGGGAATTCGCGTTTCGGCTTCAGCGCCAAGAACACGCTTGGCCTGGCGCAGGCGCTGTATGAAAAGCACAAAGTGCTGACCTATCCGAGAACGGATTCGCGGGCGTTGCCGGAAGATTACGTCGAGACGGTGAAGCAGACGCTGGGCATGCTCGGCGGGACGCAGTACAGCAGTTTCGCCGGGCACATTCTGCAGAGCGGTTGGGTGCGCCCCAACAAACGCATCTTCAACAACGCGAAAGTTTCCGATCACTTTGCGATCATCCCCACCCTCGTCGCGCCGAAAGGTCTGAGCGAGCCGGAGCAAAAGCTTTACGATCTCGTCACGAAGCGTTTCCTGGCGATTTTTTATCCGGCGGCGGAATTCCAGGTGACGACGCGTATTACCCGGGTCGAGGGCGAACCGTTCAAGAGCGAAGGCAAGGTGATGGTGAACGCCGGCTGGCTGACAGTTTATGGGAAAGAAGCGGAGACGGACGACACGCCGAGCCTGGTGCCGGTGAAGCCGAACGAAATCGTCAAGACGACGAAGGTCGAAGTCGAGGCGAACGTGACCAAACCGCCGCCGCGTTTTTCAGAAGCGACGTTGCTCTCGGCGATGGAGGGCGCGGGCAAGTTGGTTGAGGACGAGGAGCTGCGCGAGGCGATGAGCGAGAAAGGTCTGGGCACGCCGGCGACCCGCGCGCAGATCATCGAAGGTTTGATCTGGGAAAAATATGTCCACCGCAATGGCCGCGAACTGCAGCCGACCGCGAAGGCCTTTTCCATCATCACGCTCCTGCGCGGGTTGGACATTCCCGAGCTGTGCTCGCCGGAGCTGACGGGCAATTGGGAATTCAAGCTGCGCCAGATGTCCCGCGGTCAGTTGCGGCGCGACGAGTTCATGACGGAAATCGCCGAAGCGACGCGGGCGATTGTGGCCAAGGCGGCGCGGCATGAGAGCGATACCGTACCCGGCGATTTTGGCACGTTGAACGTTCCGTGTCCCAAGTGTGGCGGCGAGATTCACGAGAACTACAAGAAGTTTCAATGCCAGAAGTGCGACTACGCGCTGTGGAAAATCGTGGCGAGTCGGCAGTTTGAAATTTTCGAGATCGAGGAACTCCTCACCAAGGGCGCGGTCGGGCCGTTGCAAGGATTCCGCAGCAAACAGGGATTTCCGTTCGCTGCCGTCATCAAGATGGGGGCGGAGTTCAAGCCGGAGTTCGATTTTGGCAATGACCAGAACAAGGACGGCGAGGCGAGTGCGCCCGTAGATTTCACCGGCAAGGAACCGTTGGGCAAATGCCCGAAGTGCGGCGCGCGCGTGTTCGATGCGGGGATGAATTATCTGTGCGAGAAAGCCACCGGCCCGGAGAAGACGTGTAAGTTCCGCACCGGCAAAATCATCCTGCAGCAGACCATCGAGCCGGCGCAGGTGGTGAAGATGTTGGCGGAAGGCAGGACGGACCTGCTCCGGGGATTTGTTTCCAAGAAAACCAATCGCAAGTTCGAGGCGTTTTTGGTGTTGAAGGATGGCGGCACGGCGTTCGAGTTCGCGCCCCGGGAGAAGAAGGGCAAGGCGAAAGACGGCCCACCGCGCGCGCCACAGCCGAAGGTTGATTTCACGGGCTTGACGGCGCTGGGCAAATGTCCGAAGTGTGGCGGAAAAGTGTTTGAAGGGCCGGAAAATTTTCTTTGCGAGAAATCGCAGTTGGACGCCAAGCCCTGCAAGTTCAACGTCGGGAAAACGATCCTGGAGCAGCCTGTCGCACGCGAACAGGTGCTCAAACTTTTGGCCGGCGAGAAGACCGATCTCTTGAATAGGTTTGTTTCCGCCAAGACCGGCAAGCCTTTCGCAGCGTATCTGGTGATGGATCAGAAGGGGAAAGTCACTTTTGATTTCCCACCGCGCGACGGGGAATGACTTGAGGCTGATCCTGCGCCGACGTTCTTCGAAATTGAACGCTGACGTGAACCAGATGGCGTGGCGGAGTGAAGATAGGTGGTTTCTCCTTTTGTGAACCCCATGACGAAACCGGAAGAGCCCTCAGACGCCGACCAGTGGATGGCCAAGTTTTTCGTTCATCTGGCAACGGACCGCGGAGCCTCGGTTTACACGCAGCGAAATTATCGGCAAGTCTTGACCGAGTTTCAGCACTGGCACCGGGAGGAGCGTCAGCAACCGCCGCATTGGGAGAAGTTGGAGCGAGATGACTTTCGGAGTTATCTTCGTTTCCTGGGCCGCCAGAAGCTGGGGCGTGCCGCCATTGCGCTGCGCTTCTCGGCGTTGCGGACTTTTTACAAGTATTTGATCCGCCACGGCGCGGCCGCGACCTCGCCGATGAAGAATCTTTCGCTGCCAAAGCCCGGCAAGCGCCTGCCGAAATTCCTCACCGTGCAGCAGATGAAGGATTTGTTGGAAGCGCCCTTGAAGCTGTTGGAAGGACCGAAACGTAAATCTGCCGGCCGACCAGTTTCGGTTGCGGCCTGCTATCGGGACGTGGCGATATTGGAGACGATATATGCCTGCGGGCTGCGGGTGAGCGAATTGTGCGGATTGCTGGTGGCAGACCTGGATTCCGCGGAGCGTGTCGTTTCCGTACGCGGAAAGGGGAAAAAAGAGAGACGCGTGCCCATTAGCGAGACAGCGTTGGCGGCGATTGAATGTTACTGGGCGCGGTTGGCAAAGCGACCGGAGGGGCAATCCCCGGTTTTTTGGGCTCAGACCAAGAAGATCTCGTCCCTGAGTCACGTCATGTTACAAAAGCGATTAAAGACCTATCTGGCCCTGGCGGGACTCGATCCATCGCTTACCCCGCACAAGCTGCGGCACAGCTATGCTACGCACCTGCTGGATGCCGGCGCGGACCTGCGGAGCGTTCAAGAACTGCTGGGCCATGCCCACCTGGTTACGACTCAAGCCTATACGCATGTCACGACGGAGCGGTTGAAGAAGGCGTATGAGCAGGCGCATCCACGGGCCTGAGATGGCATCGGTTTTGCGAATAATACGGTGATCGGCAACTCTCCACTCTTTGCGGGTTGAGAGTCCCGGTTGCCTTGCGAGGAGGACAGCCTACCGGTGTCATTGCCGACATCGATGGCTGGTTGCCTCTGACAGACGGTAACGGCAGGGCTACTGACGCGGTTAGAAGATAAACACTGCTATGTGGTGCCAGCCAGCAATTCGTTTGGGAATGCACGATCTGTCGCGGCTGCGTTTGCGCCCGGTCATTCCCGGAAAAACTTACACGCTGCTGACCGTCTTGGCTGTAGGGTTGCCGGTGGTCGCCTCGGCAGCTCTCACCAACTATCTCTGGGACGGTGGTGCTAACGGAAACAATGACAATTGGAGCAAGGTGCAAAACTGGGCGACCAATTCGGAGCCGTTCGCCAACGCCATCAGCGGCCTCACGAACACCGTAATCACCTTTGACGGCGGGGTC
>JANOHH010000855.1:0-1834 GCA_031406395.1 Verrucomicrobiota bacterium
CACCCCGCCACTTTCCGCGCTCCCCGTTCCCACCCCCTCCCCGCTCGCCCAAGCCCAAAGCAATTTCTCATCCGATCACAACTGCTCGTAGGCAACTGAATTGCCGCTCCCGAGTTCCGCAATCAAGTGGGTGCTATCCCAGACGTCGGTGAAATCCCCGTTCGCGCCTCGCGGCCGGTGAATGATGACCAAGGACTTTCCGGCCGGAGGAGTTCCCATTTCTGGCTCCGCCTTCTGCATCAGTTTGCTGGGGCGTGAAATCTGGTTGGCACAGCCCGGCATTAGGACCAGTGCACAAATCGCAAGTCCGGCTGCATACCAGCGGCGAGCTTGTGTTAGTTGTTTCAGTTGCAACAACGGGTCGTGTTTATGTAGGGCAGTGGCGTAATTCATAACGAGCGGCTGTGTCTATTGGTGTTTTATATTGCGATGTTCCGGTCATTGCAAGCCCCAACCGGTTATCGCTGTGCGACAAAAGTGGTCAAACGCCGCCCCATGAACTTTCGCTTGCTCACCAAACCGCGTCACGAAATGGTCTTGGAACACAATCGGGAGCAGTTGCAAAAACCGTCGAAACATGCACTTAACAAAGCGCCATTCCGGGCGGTCCCTCGCCCGCAGCACTTCGCCACGGCCAAACGCCTAGAATCATTCCAACCGCTTTTGTTTCTCAACGCGCTGCGAGCGAGGGACCGCTCGCGCTCCGGCGGAGGCATCACGTCGTTACCACCCTGGACGGTCGAATACGTCCGCAAGCCCAATCTCCGAGCCTCGCCTGTTTTTGATCCACCCCGCCGGACGGGATGGCGTAACATTGGATTGAGCGCGGGGCGGGCCCTTGGTAAGCTTTGTTGGAAACACGAGTAATCTTTCATGAAAAATCCTGGCAACGGCTGACTTGGCGGAATCCGATCAATGACCAAACACACACCGAACCGTACATCACCAGAAACTCCGCTTCCGGCCAACGAACTGCGCTGGCGGATTCTCGCGGGGCTGCTTTGGGTCGTGCCGCTGGTGTCATTCGCCGTGACGGTCATCACGCGGCCGGGCAAGCGAACGGTCGTGCCGCTCTATCAGGAGGCGGTGCGGAATTGGTGGCAGCACCTACCGCTCTATCATGGACCGACCGGCATGAACTACCTGCCGCATTTCGTGGTGCTGTTTGGTCCGTATGAATGGATCGGGCGTGCACTGGGAGAAATCCTCTGGCGCGTCACCGCCGCCGCCGGTCTGGCGATCGGACTGTGGCTCTTCTGCGGCGAGAATCGCGGACCGGATCGGATGAAGACCTTCGTCCTGCTTAGCGCCATCACGCTGCCGCTCTGTCTGCCGGCGCTTCAGTTCGGTCAAGCCAACGCCGAGCTGGGGGCCGCCCTCTTACTCGCGGCCTGGTGTCTGCGCCGGCAACACTGGACCGCGGCGGCGGTGCTGCTTTGGCTGGCCACGTGCATCAAACCGCTGGGTCTGGCCGCAATCGGCTTGGCTTGGGCGGCGTATCCGCAAATGTGGTGGCGACTGGCGCTGGGCTTGCCAGTGTTTGTCGGGTTGCCGTTCCTGTTCGCGCCGCCGGACTATGCCTGGCGGCAGTATCTCGGGGCGTGGGAGAATCTGCGGCAGTGCGCGGAAGTCACCGAGCATCGGTTTGCGGACTTGAACGGTCTCCTACGCACTTTCGGCACCGCCTTGATGGGTAAGGCCTCTTTCGCTGCCCGCGCGCTCGCCGGCGGTGCGTTGATGCTGGTGTGCTGGCGGGCGGCCCGGCGCGAACTCGAGCCCCGCCGGTCGCTAATCTGGCTGGGCTGCGCGGCGGGTTACTTGATGCTGTTCAATC
>JANOHH010000886.1:0-2959 GCA_031406395.1 Verrucomicrobiota bacterium
GTTCCTGCCGGGCCTTTTCCAGCGCTAGCCCGGGCTTGATCGGGGCGAACCTTAGGACGAGCGTTGCGCCTGTCGCCATCTTCTAAAAACCTCCTCCCCCGTTTGGTGCGGGCATTGGAAGCCGTGCTTGCAATTGGACGAAGGTGATGGAGTTAGAGACCGGCGCAACGCCTCGCCAACGCCGAGTCCGCCGGCGAAATTTCAATACCGGTCCAAGTTTTTTCGATTCACACTTTCGTTCGGCATCGGATAGCTTGGCCGGCATGAACGACCTCTCAAGCAAAGCCGCGATCGGATACGTGGCTTCTCCCGCCGCGGACCGGCGGCGCGGTTTCTGGTTTCTCTTTCTCACCCAATTCCAGGGCGCGTTCAGCGACAATGTTTATCGCACCCTGGCGATGTTCATCTTCATCGGCATGACGTTGCCGCAATTCGCCGGCGATTCGCGGACTCTGCGCATGGCTTTGGTGGGCGCGCTGTTCGCTCTGCCGTTCATCTTGTTTTCCATGGCGGGCGGTTATCTCGCGGACCGCTTCAGCAAACGCTCCGTCGCGATCGGCACGAAGATCGCCGAGATTTTCATCATGGGTCTCGCGCTGCTGGCGCTGGCGTTGAACGAACCCATTCTGCTGCTGGCGACCGTGTTCCTGATGGGCGCCCAAAGCGCCTTTTTCGGCCCGACGAAATACGGCCTCCTGCCGGAATTGTTGCCCGAGAAAAAACTTTCCTGGGGCAACGGGCTGCTGGAACTCGGCACCTTCCTCGCCATCGTCGGGGGCACGATCGGCGGCGGTTGGCTGTTCGAGATCTTCAAAGGCTCGCATGTCTGGACCGGCGTCATCTTGGTTGTGCTGGCCATGCTCGGTACGGGGTGGAGTCTGGGCATTGACCGTGTGCCGGCGGCCGATCCGGCGAAGCAATGGCGCGTTAATTTCCTCGCCGACTTGTGGAGTCAGCTACGAACGATCCGCCGGGATCGGGTGCTCACGCTGGCGGTCTTCGGGAACACTTACTTTTTCTTTCTCGCCGCGCTCATCCAGCAGTACACAATTTACGCTTACGGCAAAGACCTGCTGCAACTGAGCGAAGGCCAGATCACCTCCTATCTCATGTCGGCGATCGCCATCGGCATCGGGGTGGGGAGCCTGGCGGCGGGCTATCTTTCCGGGAACAAGATCGAATATGGCTTGATCCCACTCGGCTCCCTCGGAATGACGGCGTTTGGCGCGTTCCTCGCCCAACCGGGCCGTGAACTCACCGGGGTCATCGTGGGTCTGGTGCTCTACGGCTTCTTCGCCGGCTTCTTCATTGTGCCGATCGCCGCCTTGATTCAACACCGGCCCGACGGCAAGGAGAAGGGAGCGGTGATTGCCGCCAGCAACCTGCTTTCGTTCGTCGGCATCTTTAGCACGGCGCCCGTTTTCTACCTGCTGGCCGACGTGCTACATCTGAATCCGCGCCAGGTTTTTCTGGCCACGACCCTGCTCACCTTGGCCGCTACGATCTACATGCTCTGGTTGCTGCCCAGCGCTTTCCTGCGTTTCATTTTGTGGATCGCCACGCACACGGTTTATCGCGTGCGGGTCAATGGCCGCGACAACATTCCCGCCAAGGGCGGCGCGCTGTTCGTGTGCAACCACGTTTCGTTCGTGGACGCGCTGCTGCTCATCGCCGCGACCGACCGGCACGTGCAGTTCATGATGCTCAAGAGCTATTATGAGCTACCGTACGTGAAACCGTTTGCCCGCGCGCTCGGGGTCATTCCGATCTCCTCTGAACAACGGCCCCGCGACCTGCTCAAGTCGCTGCAGACCGCCAGCGACGCGATCAAGAACGGTCATGTCGTGTGTATTTTTGCCGAAGGTCAGATCACCCGCATCGGCCAATTGCTCCCGTTCCGGCGCGGGCTGGAGCGCATCATGAAGGAGGTGGACGCGCCCATCGTCCCGATCGCGCTGGACGGGGTGTGGGGCAGCTTGTTTAGCTTTGAAAAACGGCGATTCATCTGGAAATTGCCCCATCGCATTCCACATCCCGTCACCGTGAGTTTCGGCTTGCCAATGTCAGCGCACGCGACCGCCTTCGAGGTGCGCCAGGCGGTGCAGGAACTGCAAGCCTCTGCGTGGCATGATCGCCGCGATCGGATGCAGCCATTGCATCGCGCGTTCGTGAAAACCGCCCGGCGCGTCCCGTTCCGATTGGCGATGGTGGGGGCGCAAACCCCAGCCGTGAGTTTCAGCGGAGCGCTGGTGCGGACGGTTCTCCTCGCGCGGCGATTGCGAAAAGTTTGGGTCGGCCAGAAGATGGTGGGCCTGCTTCTACCGCCCTCCGTGCCGGGCGCGCTGGTGAATTTCGCGGCGCTGCTGAGTGGCAAAGTGCCAGTGAATTTGAATTACACCCTTTCCGAGGAGGCGCTCGCGTCGTGTGTGAAGCAGTGTGAAATCAAGACCGTGCTGACCTCCCGCGCCTTTTTGGAAAAAGTGAAAATCAAAGTGCCGGGCGAAGTGGTCTATTTGGAGGATGTAATTGGCTCACGAACGACGCCCGACGAACCCCTCGCCGCATCGGATGGGGAGAGGGCGGCCGCAGCCCAGGTGCGGGGCTCACCGTCCGCCATGGAAAAACTCACGGCGTTTCTCATGGCGTGGCTTTTACCGGTGGTTTTGCTGGAACGCGCGCTTGGCAATTGTAGGAGACGACGTAAGGAGTCTCTAACTTCGCCTCCCAAAAGCAATAGTGAGACTCCTCATGTCGTCTCCTACGAAGCGGAAGATCCGTTGGACGATCTCGCCACTGTGATTTTTTCCAGTGGCAGCACCGGCGAACCCAAGGGCGTCATGCTTTCGCATTACAACATCGGCTCGAACATCGAGCAGATGGGACAGGTCTTCGCGTTTCAACGCAATGATCGCGTGCTCGGCGTGCTGCCGTTTTTCCATTCGTTGGGCTTCACCGGCAC
>JANOHH010000951.1:0-5240 GCA_031406395.1 Verrucomicrobiota bacterium
AACAGGAGATTGAACGGGTTGGCGACACCCGCACGCGCAAGGTCAACGTCCGCATCGTCGCCGCGACCAATCGCGATTTGAAAAAGGAAGTGGCCGCCGGCCGTTTCCGCCAGGATTTGTTCTATCGGCTCGGCGTGTTCCCGCTGGAAGTCCCGCCGTTGCGGGAGCGGAGCGAAGACATCGCGCCATTGGCCGCGCACTTTGTCCGTTCGACCGCTAAGAAGATGAACCGTCCCGCGCCACGCTTCACCAAAGCCCATGCCGAGCAACTCACCGCCCACGACTGGCCCGGCAACATCCGCGAACTCCAGAACTCCGTAGAACGCGCTGTCATCCTCGCCCAAAGCGGCCCGTTGCATTTCGAACTGCCAATTGCCGACGCGCCCCGACCAGCTCCAGCGAAGATCTTGGGTGATGAAAGCAGTTCAATCCTGACGCGCGAAGATTGGAAACGCCACGAACGCGAAAGCATCCGGGCGGCGTTGAAGCAGAGCGGTGGGAAAGTTTTTGGTGCGGCTGGGGCGGCGGAACTCCTCGGCATGAAACCCACAACACTCGCTTCGCGGATCAAGGCCCTGCGAATTGACAAGGGGGCGAGGTGACCAAGCGGGCAAAAGTAAATTTTTGTAAGGTTTCGTCCATTGGGGCGACTTACCAGTGGCCGGCGGCCATGACTTTGTGTTCCGGCCCGGCCAGTGAGCCAACGTTGATGAACATCGCCTGTGGATAAAAATTCGCATCCAGACGAAACGGTTATCCTACCGCCGCCCGTTGCGGGCGCGGCGCCAGCGCCGCGCCTTTCGGACCCGGAACGCTGGGTGGATGACCACGGGGATTATCTGTTCAAGTTTGCATTGGCGCGCTTGCGCGACCCGGCACGAGCCGAGGATATGGTGCAGGAAACTTTTCTGGCGGCGCTCCGGGGCGGGGCAAAGTTTGCTGGTCGGAGCGCGGAGAAGAGCTGGTTGATCGGCATCCTGAAGCACAAGATTCTCGACCACTACCGCAAGGCGAGTCGCTAAACTTCGTTCACTGATCTGTAATTCTATCTGGAGGAGTAAAGCGACCGGTTCATTCCCGATGGCCTGTTCAAGGACGGGTGGATTCATGAAGCCGGGCGGGATCTGGGGCCGATGGAATGGTCCACCGACCCGGGCGCCAGTCTCGATAGCGTCGCCTTCTGGCAGGTGTTCCACGATTGCTCGAGCAAACTGCCGCGAAATATCGCCACGGTGTTCACAATGCGTGAAGTTGATGGCGTGGAGGGCAAGGAGATCTGCCAGACCTTGAACATCTCAGAGAGCAATCTCTGGGTGATGCTGCACCGCGCGCGCATGGCTTTGCGGACTTGCCTCGAAACGAACTGGTTTGGGAAGCAGGATTGATATGAAACTGCTTCGTGCCGTAAAGATGCGCTGGCTGGTCTGGGTGTGGCGGCACACGCCGAACTGCGCGGAGATGGCACGCCTGGCTTCCCGGTCCCTCGACCAGCCGCTCTCGTTCAAGGTGCGAGGCAAGATTCGACTGCACTACCTTATCTGTGTCTGGTGCCGGCGCTATCAACAGCACGTCCAGTTTCTGCATCAGGCGGCCCCGCGGATGCAGGCAGAGGTCGAGACCACCGCCCACCGCGGCTTGTCGGCGGAAGCCAAACGGCGGATGGCGGAACGATTGCGCGCGGAGTGCCGACATTGAGCCCGCCGAGCACCGGCATTCCGAAGCCTGCCATGAACTTTCTGAAAAACCTTGCGCGCCGTCTGCTGGGCGGACTGCGGTCGCTGTCGCCGAATTGCCGCGAGGCGACCCGGCTTCAGTCGGACGCACTGGATCGGCCACTTTCCTTGCTTAAACAAGTTGGACTGCGAATTCACCTGGTCCTGTGCCAGTGGTGCCGTCGCTACGGGAAGCAAATCCATCTGCTACGCCAGGTGGTCCGGGCGCAGCCGGACAAACTGAACGAGACCGCCCCGCGCCCGCTGTCCCCCGAGGCCCGGGTACGCTTCAAACGCATCCTCCGCGACGAGTCGAAGTAATTCGTTTGGCTCCGCGTAAGGTTTTTGCCCTGCCTGCGACCAATCCGGGTCGGCTGATGGTCTAGCCGCACTGAAAGCGTCATTATGCCATTTCTACTTGAACCCGTCCGCCTGCTCACCAGGTCCGAGTCGGTCTATGCGACGCGCCTGGCACGCGACGCCGCCGAAGTTCGCGCCGCGCAAGCCTTGCGTTTCGCCGTCTTCAACGTGGAACTCAATGAGGGGCTGGCCGAATCGCTGGCGAGCGGTCTCGATGCCGACCCCTTCGACGCCGTGTGCGATCACCTGCTCGTCGAGCATGTCCCGACCGGCGATATCGTCGGCACTTACCGCCTGCAAACCGGCCGGACTGCGGCGGAAAATCTGGGCTATTACAGCGCCCAGGAGTTTGATTTTCGTCCCTACGAGCCCCTCCGCGGGCAGTTGATCGAACTCGGCCGCGCCTGCGTTCATCAACAGCATCGCAACCTGATCGTGCTTGGCTTGCTGTGGAAGGGGATCGCCGACTACGCCCGCGACCGCGGTGGGCGCTATTTGTGTGGGTGCAGTTCCCTCACTGCGCAAGACCCGACGATTGGCGCCTCCGTGTACGCCGATTTGTGCCGGAAGCATCTGGTAACCTCCCTGTGGCGCACTCAACCTTTGCCAGCCCTGGCTTGTCCGCTCGCGCACCTGGCCGAGGAGGCGCCAAAGATTCCCAAGCTCCTGCGCGCTTATCTTTCGATCGGCGCAAAAATCTGCGGCCCGCCCGCGCTCGACCGCCAGTTCAAGACCATCGACTTCCTCACCTTGCTTGACTTGCAATCCTTGCCGGCGCTCGTGCTCAACCGATTTCTCGGTTGAACCATCCGGAGAACCATCATCCCTTGCGCGCCTCCTTGCGAACCCCTCGTTGCAGCGCCCGGCAGGACCGACTTCCGCCTGCCGCCGCGCTTGCGCAGCGTGCCGGAAATTTGGATGTAAGGTTTTCGTCCGCACGCCGACCCACCCTCAGCCGCCGATAGTCGGGCGATTACGCCAAAAAATTGACGGTCAACAAAACTCGAACCATTTGAACTACGACCTCGAATCAATGAAATCCAAGTATTCACCTGCTCACACTTTCAATCTCGGAATCTCCGTGCTGGCGACTTGGATGGCGCTCAGCGCTTCGGCCCTCGTCCTATGCGCCGCGCCGGCGGACTTCACGGTGGAAGCGCCGGCCACTGGCAAAATCTTCAAACTTTCCGAAGCGAAGGGGAAATACGTCGCACTGCATTTTCTGCTGAAGACCGAATGTCCCTTTTGCCTGAAGCACACGCGGGATTACGCGGTCATGTCCGCCGGGACGCCGGATGTAATTCACATCTTCCTCAAACCCGATGGCATTGATGAAATCAAAGGCTGGTCCGACAAGGCGAATCGGGGCGATGAATTTGCCGACGTGGCGATCTACCGCGACGTGGATGCGAAGCTTGCCGACCAGTTCGAGATTCCGGGCGGCTACCAGTTTCACGGGCAGACCGTCCATTACCCGGCGCTGGTGCTGCTCGACCCGGCCGGCAAGGAGGTCTTCCGCTACGTGGGCAAGAGCAATGCGGATCGGCTCGCCTACGAACAGTTCGCCGCGAAGCTCATGGAGTTACAAGCGAAGCCGGCTGCCGCCCTTGCGCAGTACAATCTTGGTGCGGATAAAGTCGCGCTAAGCGGTTACGACCCGGTCGGATACCTGACGCAAAACAAGGCGATCAAGGGCCGCAAAGAAATCAATTCGCCGTATCGCGGTGTTACCTATTACTTCGCCACGGACGAAAACAAGAAACTCTTTCTCGCGTCGCCCGAGAAGTATCTGCCGACGTACGGCGGTTGGTGCGCCACGGCGATGGCGAAGGGCGAAAAGGTGGAAATTGATCCAACGAACTTCAAAGTCACCAACGGTCGTCTCTTCCTGTTCTTCAAAGCGTTCTACGCGAACGCCATCAAGGACTGGAACAAGGACGAGGCGAATCTCACTGTCAAAGCGGATGCCAACTGGAAGAAAGTTTCCGGCGAATAACGACCACCCACCTGCTTGCCCATGAACGCCTGCAAATCATCAACCATCACCAGTTGGAGCCTTCAACTCATCGCCGCCGTGATTCTGGCGCAGACGCTGTTCTTCAAGTTCAGCGGGGCCGAAGAATCGAAATACATCTTTGCCACGCTGGGCGTGGAGCCGTGGGGCCGTCTCCTCACCGGCTGTGTGGAACTCGTCGCCGTGGTGCTGTTGCTGACGCCGCGTACCGTGACGCTCGGTGCCTTGCTTTCACTCGGCTTGATGACGGGCGCCATAGGCAGCCATCTGACAAAACTCGGCATTGTGGTGAAGAACGACGGCGGATTGTTGTTCGCGCTCGCGGTCACGGTCTTCGTGTGTAGCGCGGTTGTACTCATCCTTCGCCGCCGCCAGATTCCGGTGCTCGGCATCTTCTTCGCCCCGCTGCACGAGTTGAGCTGTTCGACCAAGGGCTGTCAGCACTAAACCTTTTCCCAATTTTCATCCGCCCATGATGCTCCCCCTTTGCACGACCGAAGAAATGACTTCGACGAATGCCGTCTTGGAGTCGGTCGACTACCCAACGCCCGGTGATGAGGGCGATGACGCGCGCCGTATCGTAAGCGCTGCGACGGCCATTCTCGCCCAAGGAGAAGGATTGCTGCGCGCATTGTCCGATGAAACCTACACCTGTCGCGTTCCGCTGGCCTTCAACGCCTGCATCGGCGGGCACTACCGCCACTGCCTCGACCACTTCTCCAGCCTGCTGCGCGGCTTCGGGGCGGAGGAAGTGGATTACGACCACCGGGCGCGCGATGAACGAATTGAGTCGCAGCCTGATTTCGCCCTCGCCCGCACACTACAGTTGCGCGCCCAGCTCGAACGACTTCCGATCGGCGCGCTCGATGCGCCGGTGCGGGCACGTTGCGAAGTGAGCTACGCGCAGGGCGCCTCACCGGTCACCGGCTCCACGTTCGGACGGGAATTGGTTTATGCCATTGCCCACGCCATTCATCACTACGCGCTGATTTCCATCATGGCCCGAATGACGGAGGCAACGCTTCCGAACAATTTCGGTGTTGCGCCTTCGACCGTGGCTCACCAAACCACGACCGGGCGGCAGTAGAGCCGCCCCTGCGACCCGATTATTCCCGGATGAACATGTCACCCGAATGGTTGCCGCTCGGATTCCA